>CAYXFJ010000084.1:0-11468 GCA_964464265.1 uncultured bacterium | reverse complement strand
TTTCCCAGTTCAGGCCTCACAGGAAGGTTCTGGAGATTGGGATCACTGGACGACAGCCTTCCTGTAGCTGTCACAGCCTGGTTGAAGGATGCGTGCACTCTTCCGGTTTTAGGGTGGATGAGCTGTGGAAGAGCATCCACATACGTGCTCTTGAGTTTCATCAGCAGGCGATAATCCAAAAGGATCTTCGGAAGCGGATGATGGGACAGGCTCTCGAGAACGCGGGAATCGGTCGAATATCCTGTTTTGGTCTTTCTCGGACGCTTCCCGAGTTCCGATTGTACTTTCAGTTTTTCAAATAGTATCCTGCCGAGCTGCTGTGTGGAATTGATATTGAAGGTCTCACCTGCCATTTTGTAAATTTCCTGCTCCAGTTTCTCCAGTTCCGCCCCCATCTCTTTCGACAACTCCCCCATTAATGCGGTATCCAGGCACACACCGGTGTACTCCATGTCTGCAAGTACGCTGATCAGCGGCACCTCAACATCTCTCATGAGATCTGTCATGTTACTCTCCCTGAGCCTTGGTTCAAGGACGTTCTTCAGACGAAAGGCGACATCAGCATCCTCGCAGGAATACTCTGCGACTTTTTCCACCGGGACTTCATCCATGCGGATCTGATTTTTCCCGGTCCCTATCAAATCTGCAGTCGGGATCTTCCTGAAGTTGAGATACTCCACGGCAAGGGCATCAATATTGTACTGTCTGTCCGACGGATTCACCAGATATGCAGCGACCATGCTGTCGAATACAACACCCGGGAGATCCACTCCATGTCTCTTCAGAACCAGCATATCGTATTTGATATTCTGTCCGCATTTGCCCTTTTTCGGATTTTCCAGCACGGGTTTCAGGGCTTTCAGGACTTCCCCTGAAAGACTTGTTCCATACTTTTCCAGCAGGGGGAACGGTACAGAACCGGACGGCACCCTGACCGGGATATAATAGGCCGAGCCTTCCTCCCAGGAGAAGGAAAGACCGACGATCTCCGCATCCACGGGATTGAGCGAAGTGGTTTCAAGGTCCACGGAAAAAACGGGCGCTTTTCCGAGCGCAGCGATCAGTTTCTCCAGCTCCTCCTCTGTCTTGATGCATACATAATTCCTGCTCATTGTGTCGGGTCCGGTCTGGTTCAGATCCTTAATGGAATTGAGAAAACGTCCGAATTCCAGCTCCCTGAAGATCTCTGTCAGTTTTTCGTTGTCCGCAGGCAAGGAAGCCAGATCGTCCATCGTGCATTCCAGAGGCACGTCTGTATGAATGGTGGCCAGCTCCTTCGAAAGCCTGGCCTTGTCCGAATTGGACCGGACGATCTCACGAAGGCGCTCCCTCTCTATTTTATCAGCCTGCTTAAGCACCTCGTCCACAGAACCGAAACGTCCGATCAGCTCCAGTGCCGTTTTCGGACCGACACCCGGTATGCCCGGAATATTGTCCGAGCTGTCTCCCATCATGCTCAGGAGGTCGACGACCTGCTCCGGAGGAACTCCGAGCTTTTCTCTTACCTCCTCCGGTCCCATGATCACTTCGCCTGCTCCCGCCCGTGTGCCCGGCACTATCATTTTCACTCTGGGCGAGATCAGCTGCATCAGGTCCTTGTCTCCGGAAACCATGAACACATCCATACCGGCTTTTTGAGCTTGAACGGCCAGGGTCCCGATCACGTCATCCGCTTCCCATCCCTCTTTTTCAATGACCGGGATGTGAAAGGCATCTACAATACTCCTGATGACCGGAAGCTGGTCCGCAAGATCCTCGGGCATCCTCTCGCGTGTGGCCTTGTATTCAGGATAAGCCCTGTGCCTGAAAGTCGGAGCAGCCATGTCGAAAGCGCATGCGATCATGTCGGGTTTTTCCTCCCGCAGGATCTTCATAAGCGTGTTCGTAAAACCGAATGCCGCGCTTGTGTTGATCCCCCTGCTGTTGATCAGCGGATTCCTGATGAAGGCAAAATACGCCCGGTATGCCAGTGCTGTGCCGTCCAGAAGGAATAATCTCTTTCGTTTTTCCTTATTAGTCATGATACCGCCTGTCTTTTCAAGGATAGATCAGGTATTTTGATCTTATTTTCATGAACTTTTTCAATCCTGCCTGCCAGTCTGATACGATGCGCTCAGCCGGTATTCCGCTGACCAGCGCATCCGTTATCCGGGAATCTCCTGCAAGTCCGTTCA
Organism: uncultured bacterium; assembly: GCA_964464265.1. Classification (GTDB taxonomy): domain Bacteria; phylum Zhuqueibacterota; class QNDG01; order QNDG01; family DSAB01; genus CAYXFJ01. Next base: position 9,294 of record CAYXFJ010000084.1, on the reverse strand, counting down.
GGCGGTCCCTGTTCCCGGCCTCCATACGGAAGTCTTCCGGGTATAGATCCCTGAGCGTGCAGAGCAGGAGTATGCCGAAAGATACGGATTCAAAGACATCCCGGTTATTGACATGGATCTCAAGTCCCCTGCAGGGTTCTCCCCTGAATTTAGGGTTCATCGCTTTTCCGGGAATATCCACAGGAATAAAGCTTACAGGCCTGAAAAAGATCCCTTCTGAGAATGGATGTGAGAGAGCTGCTGCGACTCTCCCGGCGTCGATCCAGGGAGCCCCGAACCAGAGAAAGGGATGCTCAGTGCCCCTTCCCTCTGAAACAGGCGCCGCTTCGAGAAGGCAGAGCCCGGGATAGACCACCGCTGTTTCCAGATCCGGCATATTGGGTGATGTGGCTACCCAGGGCAGACCGGTTTCATCGAACCAGTACCCGCGTTTCCATCCCTGCATTCCGATCACCATAAGCTCGCAATGTACTCCGTCAGCAAGCCAGCCTTCCCCGTTGAACATAAGCGCCAGTTCACCGATGCTCATCCCGTGCCGTACAGGAACCGGGCCAATTCCCACAAACGATCTGCAGGACAGATCGAGGACAGGCCCCTGGACACACAGTCCTGTGATGGGATTCGGGCGGTCCAGAACCAGAAACGGGATCCCCTGTTCTGCAGCTGCTTCCATGGCAAGCACCATGGTGCTGAGGTATGTATAAAAACGCGCCCCTATATCCTGGATATCGAAAACAAGAACATCGATCCCTCTGAGCATAGCCCTGTCCGGCTTCTTTTTTTCACCGTAAAGACTGTATACCGGGATATCCCGGACGCACTCCTCGCTCTCTATGATTTCGTCCCTGTTCCCCCGGAATCCATGCTCGGGACTGTATATCGCAGCCAGTTGCAGGTCTCCAATGGCGAACAGGTCCACGATGTGTATACCCTCTCTGTTGACCGCTGTATGGTTGGTGATGAGCCCGATCCTTTTGCCGGAAAGTAAGTTATATCCGTCCTCTCCCAGTACATCCAGCCCGGTTCTGACCTTGAGGGAACAGGTCTGCCCTCCCTGAGAAGAACGCATGCACAGGATCAGAACAAGAACGGCTGCTTTACAGCACAGACAATTCAGTTTCATTTCTTTGCCATTTCATGAGGCGTCCCTGCCGGCGGCATGACGCTTTCTCTTTTTCCATTGTTCCCGGGCCAGCCACAATGCAAGGAGAACCATGATAAGGATAACGACGGTCCGTTGATAGTTTTCAAGAAGCAGCCGCCAGTTCTCCCCTACCCAGATCCCCAGTGCCATCAGTATGGCATTCCATACCATACAGCTCAGAAGTCCCAGACCCAGAACAGTCCCTGGTTTCATCCCTCCTATACCTGCCGCCAGGGAAACAACTGCCCTGAATCCAGAGAGAAACCGGTTGCAGAGAATGACCCAGAGCCCGTATTTCGCGAACCATTTCTCTATCCTGTCCAGATCTTTTTCCGAAAAAATGGCCCTCCTTTTCCCGGTAAAAAAAGACCTCCCCCATTTTCTTCCGGCAAGGAACAGAATGGAGAATCCCAGAATGCTGCCCGCTGTTGTCGCCAGGTACGCGGGCACAAAATCTAACTGTCCTCTTCCAACAAGAAAAGCACCGAGTACCACAAATGTATCTCCGGGCATGGGAGGAATAAGGTTCTCGAGAAGGGAACTCAGGAAAAGAAACAGATAGCCTGTCCATCCCCGCAGAGCGAGAAGGGTTGTTTCCAGATTCTGCACCGAGCCTCTTTAAGATTGAGATTAAGATGAACACCGGCCGGAACTCGCCTGCCTTTTATCGGAAGAGTGCGCCGGTTTCATGCAGGGTGCCTGACCGGGGGTCAAGTAACAGGGTCTCCTTCATCCACAGTGGCTACCGCATAGGTAACGATAGCCTCTTCTCTGCCTGCGGCGCCGAATCCTTCGTTGGTCTTTGCCTTGATGGAAACCTGTTCCATACTGATCCCAAGCGCTTCTGCCAGATTTTTTCTCATGGCGCTTCTATAGGGAAGCACTTTGGGTCTTTCAGCCACTACAGTGGCATCGACATATACGATACGCAGGTTTTTATCCCTGATCATACCGCCTACTGCTTCAAGCAGCTTTACACTCGAAATATCCTTATAGGCAGGGTCATTGTCCGGAAAATGTTCGCCGATATCTCCCAGAAGAGCGGCTCCGAGAAGTGCATCGGACACGGCATGACAGAGCACATCCGCGTCGGAATGGCCGTCAAGTCCTTTTTCATGGGCGATCCTGACCCCGCCCAGAATGAGAAGCCGTCCTTTCACGAGCGGGTGTATATCGTAACCGAAACCGACCTTCACTTTTCCTCCCGGGAAACTATACGTTCAGCCAGTTTGAGATCTTCCGGTGTCGTTATTTTGATATTGACCGGATCGCCTTCCACCATGGCCACGGAATGCCCTGTCACTTCTACAGCCTGAGCATCATCCGTAAGGACCATGCCCTGCTCCATGGCTTTCCTGTATCCTTCGCATATCCAGTCTCTCCGGAACACCTGGGGTGTTTGGGCATGCCAGAGAGTGCTTCGGTCCACTGTCTGACGGATGATCCCGTTCTCGACATCTTTAAGGGTGTCTCTGACCGGGATCCCGAGTACAGCCCCTCCAGTCTGTTCCGCTCTCCGGATCACTTCCTCTATTTTCTTAATAGAAACAAACGGCCTGACACCGTCATGGATAACCACGATCTCCACTTCCGGTTTTGTACGCTCGAGAGCGTTATATACAGAATCCCTGCGCTCCGCTCCTCCGGGAATGACATCAGCGATTTTACGGACCCCATAGATTTTTAAAAGGGAAGACAGGCGGGAAATGGAATCAGGAGGTGAAACAACAACTATTTCGTCGATCAAAGAGCATTGTGCCAGGCGCTCCAGAGTGAGGATCAGTATGGGCTTGCCATGAATTTCGATGAACTGTTTCAGAACGGAATGCCCCATTCTTTTCCCCTGGCCGGCTGCAGGAACAATGGCTGTCACCTTTGCCAAAAATCCTCCCCGGTTTAGAGAATCAGCATGGCATCCCCATAGGAGAAAAAGCGGTATTTTTCCCTCATGGCCTTCCGGTAGGCTTTGAATATCAGATCACGCCCTCCGAATGCGCAGACCAGCATCAGAAGGGTGGAAGCGGGCATGTGAAAATTGGTCAGAAGCATATCCACGATCTTGAAATCATACGGAGGATAGATGAATTTATCCGTCCATCCCCTGTCCGTTTTGACATGTCCGTCAGAAGTGACAATAGTCTCCAGCACCCGCACGGACGTGGTTCCGACAGCGACGATTCTTCCGCCTCTGTCAATGGTCTTGTTGATGATATCCACAGCCCGCTGTTCCACTTCGAAAAATTCGGAATCCATTTTATGCCGGGTCAGGTCTTCCACAGCGATCGGCCTGAATGTGCCGAGACCCACATGAAGCACCACGGATGCGATCTTGACTCCCATCTGCTCGATTTTTTTAATCAGCTTTTTATCGAAATGCAGTCCTGCTGTGGGAGCGGCAACAGCGCCGCGTTTTCTGGCAAAAACGGACTGGTAACGCTCTTTATCGAGATTCTCCGGCTTCCGCTTGATATAGGGTGGAAGAGGGACCTGGCCTATCCTGTCGATGATATCGTTGAAATCACCTGTGTAGGAAAACCGGACTACCCTGCCTCCGGAAATCGTATTGTCCACAACCTCGCAGTTGAGCAGACCGCCGACATTGAGCTTGTTTCCGACCCTCACTTTTCTGGCCGGCTTCACAAGCACTTCCCACATATCCTTCTCAAGTTCTCTCAGAAGAAAGATCTCAACCTCGGCATTGGTCTTGTCCTTAACACCCGTCAGCCTGGCCGGGAAGACCCTGGTCTCGTTCACAACGAGACAATCACCTGCTTTCAGATAGGATACGATATCATGAAACTGGCGGTCCTCGATATCCTGAGAATCCAGGTGTACCACCATCAGGCGGGAATCTCCTCTTTTCTTCGGCGGATATTGTGCGATGAGTTTTTCAGGTACCGTATACTTGAAATCGGAAAGTTTCATCTCACTCTCCCATGATTGGATGAAAGATTTCCAGAATGTCCCCTGCCTTTAAAACAGGTCTTCCTGCGGTATCCCACGGGATTTGTATCCGAGAACCTGGCAGGCTCTGTCCGTAGCCTCTCTGCCTCTGGGTGTTCTTTTCAGGAATCCTTCTTTTATAAGAAAAGGTTCGTAGATCTCTTCTATGGTTCCACTGTCCTCGCCGACCGCCACCGAAAGGGTGCTCAAACCGACAGGCCCCCCTCCGAATTTCTCGATGATCACTATCAGAAGGCGCTTGTCCATATCGTCCATCCCGTACCGGTCCACATCGAGCCTTTCCAGAGAGGTCATAGCCACCTCTCTGCTTATCCTGCCATCCCCTTCCACCTGTGCGAAATCCCTGATCCTTCGGAGAAGCCGGTTAGCGACCCTGGGTGTTCCCCTTGCCCGGCCAGCGATCTCCTGTATTCCCTCCTCATCCACAGGGACATCCATGATCTGCGATGTGCGGTAAAGGATACGGGCTAATTCCTCCGGCAGGTAGTAGTCCAGACGGTTGACAACACCGAACCGGCTGCGCATGGGTGAAGTTAAAAGGCCTGCACGGGTGGTCGCTCCCACCAGTGTAAAATGGGGAATATCAAGACGTATGCTCCTCGCATGGGGTCCGCGGTCGATGATGATATCAATGCAGAAATCCTCCATTGCAGGATAGAGATATTCTTCCACGACCGTGCTCAGCCGGTGTATTTCATCTATGAAAAGCACGTCTCCTTTTTGCAGATTGGTCAGGATGCCGGCCAGATCTCCTGGCCTTTCCAGAGCGGGACCTGTCGTTGTCCGTATCTCTGTTCCAAGCTCGTTGGCAATGATGTGCGCAAGAGTGGTTTTCCCAAGACCCGGCGGTCCGTAAAACAATACATGATCGAGGGCTTCTTCCCTCTCCCTCGCTGCCCTGATAAAGACCTTCAGGTTCGCGATAATCTTTTCCTGTCCCACAAATTCATCGAAACTGCGTGGCCTTAACTTTTGATCGACGACCTGTTCGCCTTCGATCAGGACAGGTGTTGTGACAGGGCTATTCATGTATAGAAATGATCCGAATTCGGCTCCGCTGAACAAGCGTACTGTTACATTTGCTGCAATGCCTCACGAATGGTATCCTCCACAGACAGCCCGGGCGATTTCTTGATGACCTTTTCCACGATCTCCTGGGCTCTTTGCTGCTTGTACCCCAGGGAGATCAGCGCTGCGACAGCCGCCCTTTCCTCCGGTTTAACAGCCAACCGGGAGGAAGCCCGGTCGGCCTGAAGAGTTCCTACTTTGTCTTTCAGCTCCAGCACAAGTCTTTCCGCAGTTTTCTTCCCTATACCTGGAGCCCTTGTCAACGTTGCGATATCCTGGTCCTGAATGGCGCGGATACAATCCTGAACCCGGATCCCTGACAGTATTCCCTGTGCTACGCGCGGACCGACGCCGCTCACGGTGATCAGATGCAAAAAAAGATCCCTCTCCTCTTCCGAAGCGAAGCCGAACAGTTTAACACTGTCTTCCCTGGCATGAAGATAGGAAAGGACCTTCACTTCATCGCCTGTCTCACCTACCTGCTGAAAACTGGAAAGGGGAATGGAAAGCCGGTACCCCACACCCCCGGCTTCCACCACAACGAACGTAGGCGTTTTCTGAACCAGTATGCCGTGTATATAAGATATCATGTGCCCGCCGGTTTTTGGCCGCGGCTTCTAAATCCGTGACAGATAGCTACAGCCAGCCCGTCCGCTGCATCTTCTTCGAGAGTTTCCTTGAGGTTGAAAAGACGTTTGATCATACACTGGATCTGATGTTTCGATGCCCCGCCTGCCCCGACTACAGCCTGCTTGATCTCCCTCGGTGCATATTCCACCACAGGGATTCCCCTTTCAACAGCTGAAAGCAGAATAACCCCACGGGCATGTCCGAGGTAGAGTGTGGTTCTTGCATTTTTACTGACGTATACCTCTTCCACAGCTACCACATCCGGCCGTATCCTGTCCAGAAGACCGGAAACAGCCTCATGGATCTGTTTTAACCGTAGCGGGAGGGGAATGTTTTTGTCTGCACTAAAACATCCGTAATCTTCGACCAGGCATCGCCCTTGTTCAACCCTCACAAGGCCGAAACCCACACGATACGTTCCCGGATCCACACCTAATACCAGGAAACCCAACTCAACCCCCGCTGTTTTCCATCTCGATGTCAAAATTGGCATAGACATGCTGAACGTCATCTTCCTCTTCAAGAGCTTCCATCAGTTTCACTATCTGTTCAGCATGCTTCCCCTCGAGCTTCACGGTGGTTTTGGGTATCATCGTGATTTCCGCGGATGAAACCTTAATATTCTGTTTGTCCAGAGCCTGTTTGACATTGATGAAATCGTCAGGACCTGTCACAATTTCAAAAACATCATCCTCAGTGGTCATGTCATCGGCACCGGCATCCAGAGCGATCTCCATGAGCTTCTCTTCCGTACAATCCCCGCGGCTGACTCCTATCAGTCCTTTTTTTTCGAACATCCAGGATACGCAGCCTGTCTCACCGAGATTTCCGCCATGTTTTGCGAGCAAATGCCTGACCGTCGATGTGGTGCGGTTCGTATTATCAGTCATAGTATCGATCATGATGGCTATGCCACCCGGCCCGTATCCTTCGTAGGTCTTCTCTTCATAAACCACACCTGGAAGCTCTCCCGTCCCTTTCTTGATCGCTTTTTCGATATTACCCATCGGCATATTAGCCGCTCGCGCGGTCAGAACGGCCGTCCTGAGGCGGGGATTAGCTCCTTCATCTCCTCCCCCATGTCTTGCCGCTGTGGTAATTTCACGGATCAACCTGGTGAAAACCTTCCCCCGCTCTGCGTCAATCTTTTCTTTTTTCCGCTTGATGGTACTCCATTTGGAGTGACCTGACATACCCTCCTCCTTAAATCTTAACGTAAATTAAATTTAATTACTTTTTTCATCTTTTCCAAGACTAAAATGGACTGCCATTAGAACATCAAATCATACGCCGCCTGTTCAGGAATGGCAGAAAGGGGTTCTCCTTTCCCGGAAAAATTATCCTGCTCATCATCTAAGAGAGGGTCATCGGACGGACTGCCGGATGGCAGTCCCCTTTCACTATGAAGTATTGGGTCAGCTATGTGTAACTGTTTGCTGGTTGCTTGAAAACGGGCTGAAGTTCTAACGCAAGTCTGTTGATCCGGAACTCTGATAGATATTCGACCGTACTATCCACGCCTCCCTCCATTCCATGAAGGATTCATTCTTATTGCCGGTCCGTACGATCTGGTCCCTCAATTCTTCGGCTTCTTTCCGCGTCCGGCAATCCCCCACACGCAGCCGGTAGTAGGGTGATTCAAAGATCAGATATACCTTATCCGAAAGGTTCAGTATCGCTTTTCGCTTCTCCTCTCTCGCCTTCTGCTCATCCTTGGTGGCCAGGATTTGTACCCTGTAGCCCTGCACCATGCTCTCAGCTTTCTCCACGTCCACAGCAGGCAGATCTGTATCCCGAATGTAGCCGGGTTCTGTAACGGCATCCTTCTCTTCCGGAGCGATCACAATGTCATCGTCATTCAGAGTGAGAGGATCGAAGTCTTCGATATATTCTTCACCTGGCTTGCTTGTTTCGGTCTCTGTCTCCGCCTTCCAGCCCATCTTGGATGCAGAACAGGACAAAAGAACAGTAACTATTAAAATACTCAAGACCATTCTTCGGATCATCGGGGCATTCCTCCAGATCATTCATAACCTGATGAATATACTAAAACCCGCAATCAGAGACAAGGTGTTTTTCAAGACGAGAGAGAGGGTCTACAGGCTGTACCGAAAAAAAAGTTGACAATGACCGTTTTTTGATTATATTCTATGAAAACTTTCCTGCTCGTCAAATAATTAATGCTTTTATTCAAAATAACCTTCATGGTAAGTGAGATACAACGTCCCGTTTTATTTATGAGAGTGTTGCACATTCTGAAGAGTTCTTCCGGTATAAAGATAAAAATCATTCATAAAAACGAAGGAGGTGATTACTTTAACTATCCAATCTCCTCGAGTTGGAAGCTGCGGAGTTTTCCCGCAAAAACCTATTGAAAAAGGAGTGAAATGATGATCCGAAAACGACACATTCTGTTGCTGGGAGTGATTCTCAGCATATCCATCATGACATCTGCTGTTGCCAGCAATGGAAGTCAAATTGGAACCGTCGGTGCCCGGTCCACAGCCATGGGTAGCTGTTTCCGTGGCCTTGCGGATGACTGGAGCGCCGTTTTCTTCAATCCGGCGGGTTTGACCCAGCTCGGTAAAATAACCATCGGTGGCTCTCTCGGAATAATCATGCCAAGGGGGGATTACACACCCTATGCCTATCCGGATGCCAATTTCCCGTTTTCCGGGATGTTTACAGATAACAGGGAAGCTACTGCAAAAAATTTCTTCGTCCCTGCCCTGGGTGTCTTTTACAAACCTTCGGAAAAGTTCGTCATGGGTCTGGGAGTCTATGCTCCCTTCGGACTCGGTGCGGAATGGGATCTAGTAGAACTTCCCGCTGACTGGGGAAATACCACCGGCATTTCGAAAGAAAAAGACAATTTCAGCGACCATCAGGTCATCAACATTCAGCCCACTGTTGCGTACGCTCTTACCGATAACATTTCCATCGGACTTGGAGCGAGCTATATCTGGGGGAAAATGACCATTGATATGGTCAAGTTCGCCCTGAATCCTGCCATCTCCAAGTGGTCAAGTCTCCAGACACTGGTCAACATGAATCCCCTCATTCAGCCCAAACTCTCCAATCTCACTGCTGATCAGTACAGGATTCCCGCGGAAGTCAACATGGACGGCAGCGGCTCTGCTTACGGTTTCAACGCCGGACTCCTGTTCAAGCTCTCTGAGAAATTTCAGATCGGACTTTCAGCACGGTACTGCACGGATCTCAAAATGTCCGGAACCCTGAAGAAAACCCTGCTCCTCTCCGGCGATCAGGGCAAGCTGAGTACTTTGAACCAGATCAGTCCTCTGGTGTTCGCCTCTGCCGAGGATCCGACAGGTGAGGTCACCAAGATGAGCATGCTCGCACTGTTCGCCGGCCAGAACGTTGTCCAGGAAGATTATGATGTGAAAGCCAGCCTTCCCCTTCCCATCACTGCCGGAGCAGGCATAGCCTACAAACCGTCGGACCGCCTGACCTTTACGGCTGATGTA
>CAYXFJ010000083.1:9645-11713 GCA_964464265.1 uncultured bacterium | reverse complement strand
CACTGCAACGAGCATTGTTGTTGCGAACATGATAGGAGCGGGGATCCTTACCACTTCGGGTTTGATGGCCTCCCGGCTGCCGGGCCCGGGGTGGGTCTTTTTCTGCTGGATACTGGGCGGCTTCATTGCGCTGTCCGGGGCACTTTCCTATGCCGAGCTGGCCACGCGCATGCCCGAACAGGGAGGCGAGTATGTTTACCTGAAAAGGCTATACCATCCTTTTTTCGGATTCCTTACAGGATGGACGAGTTTCATTGCGGGATTCTCCGTTCCTATTGCAGGCTCCGCTCTCGCATTCGTGGAATATATACTGGCGGGACTGGAGCTGCCCGGAGCTGACCCGTTGATGCCCCTTTATAAAAAACTGGCAGCTGTTCTCCTGATAGGCACTTTTACTGTGGTTCACTATCATGGAGTACGGCTCGGGTCCCGTGTTCAGAATACGCTGACGGTCGGAAAAGTGTTCACGGTCTTCGGACTTGCGCTGGCGGGGGTTGTGGCCGGGGGAGGGAAATGGACAAATCTGGCTTATCATGGAAATACAGCCGGTGGAATGGCGCTGGGCACTGCCATGATGCTGGTGATGTTTTCCTACAGCGGCTGGAACGCCAGCTCATACATCGCGGGCGAAGTGAAGGAACCCAAAAGAACCCTTCCCGTTTCCCTTATTACGGGGACAGTGATCGTCATGGCAGTGTATCTCGCCATCAATCTCTTCATCTTCCGCACAGTGCCCTATGACCAGCTGAAGGAATCGGTCACAGTACTCGAAAAAGCATCTGTAATGGCTTTCGGCCCCTGGATGGGACGGTTATTGAGTTTTGGGGTCGCCTTTGCCCTGCTTTCGTCCCTCAGCGCGTATCTCTTGATCGGACCGAGAGTATATTATGCCATGGCTCTCGACCATCTCTTTTTCCCGTTCGCATCCAGACTGCATCCGAAATACAGGGTTCCCGGCAGATCGATACTCATTCAGGGAAGTATTGCCGTTCTCATGATCCTGATCGGCTCTTTCGAACAGATTCTGGTCTATATCGGATTTACCCTGAATTTCTTTCCATGGCTCTCTGTACTGGGGATCTGGATAGCCAGAAAGAGACGCATCGGGGAAGCAGACGCTGTCAGGGTTCCGGGCTATCCCTGGGTTCCGGCTTTTTATCTTTTAGCCAGTCTCGTATTGATGGTGATTGCCTTTATCGACCGGCCTGTGGAATCGAGCGCAGCAGTGCTCACCGTGCTCTTGGGGATTCCCTGTTATCTTCTCTGGATACGCGGGCTTGATGCGGCGGGAAGAACACAGATAAAATCCTGATACGATGACCGGTCATCCTTTCCTCACCCGAACTTTTTTCGAAGTCATACGTCTTTTATTATGGAACACAACAAGGAGCACGTCCTCTATGCCCCACACGGATCCGGGACATGGCAAGGAAAACGGGAAACAAGACTTCCTCACACTCTTTCACCTGCACAGGGATCATGTATACCGTTTTGCGTACTATCTGACCGGAAATACCAGTGAAGCCGAAGATCTCTTTCAGGAAACGTGGCTGAGAGTCGTTCGCCATCTCGAGAAAATAGAGGAAGTGAGAAACGTCAGGGCGTGGATCATGAGCATCACATCGAATCTGTACAGAGACATCTTGAGGAAAAAAAAGGTGAGACGGATTTTCTTAAAAGATACTGTTAGAGAGGATGAGCTGTCAGGTTCATCCTCCCGGTCTCCGGGGACGGGTGATTCCCTTGATGAAGGAGAGCGTATGGATTTTTCTTTTGCAGCAGAACGCGCCATTGAAAAACTCCCCCTGAGGATGAGAAGGGTTTTCGTGCTGAAGGAGATTGAAGGATTCACCCTGGAAGAGATAAGTTCCACTCTCGGCATTCCGGCAGGAACTGTCAAATCGCTTCAGTACAGGGCAGTCAGGAAACTTCAGAATATGCTCGCTGTTTTTCATAATACAAGTTCGAAAGAAACGGAGTGAACCATGCGCTGCCGGACAGTACAAATGGCCATTGCCTGCGGAGAAACACAGAATAAAAAGAAAGAAGCTGCTTTACAAACGCATCT
>CAYXFJ010000083.1:3157-9609 GCA_964464265.1 uncultured bacterium | reverse complement strand
GAGCCTTCGCAGGCCGGTGCGGGGAAATGAAAGAGGCGGTGCAGGGGATAGAGCATCCCGAACCCGCTGAAACGCTCGTGCTGCGGAGCCTCGCTCTCTGTGATGCGGATCCTTTACGCCGCCGTTATTCATACAGTCCCTTCTTCCCGTTGCTGAAAGCAGTTCCTCTTGTGGTTCTGGGATTGTTGGCAATCATAACACTGGGATGGACGAGCCGGGTCATGGCGGGCATCTCATTGGGGGAACCTATTACTATGGAGCAGATGACAGCTCTGGCTTATGTGTTTCAGAATATTGTGATGGTTAGTCTCATGCCCCTGCTTCTCAGGAGAAGAAAGAAAGCACCGGCGCCTTTGCGGGACCGGTCTTCCGGTACTGCGGGCATGGCTTTAATGATCTGATCTCGTGCACTACTGTCTGGAGGTGTAGAATGTCGACAACAACCGGTAAAACTCTGGGGGTGATCGCTCTGGTTTTAATACTTGCTGTTTTTGCCCTGCGTTTTTCCCCTGTTGTATTCGGTCCTTTTTTAGCATTCTCCGGTATGCTGAAAGGCCTGAGAATACCCGGAGATCCGGGATTCCTGTCCGGGATGCGCTGGATGAACATTTTGAGTATGGGAGTATTGCCTTTGCTCCTTCTGGCGATGTGGATCGGTGTCATCATCTGGGTGTCTATCGATGCGGAGAAAAGGGGGATGAGCGGCGTATTATGGGCTCTTCTCGTTTTCTTCGGGAATCTTGTGGCCCTTATCATTTACCTGATATTGCGGAACGAGAGACCGGCACACACATCCCTACAGGATAGTATTTCCTGCCCTGAATGTTCGAAACCGCTGAAAGAGGACTTCTCTTTCTGTCCCCATTGCGGGGCGCGCCTGAAAGGTTCCTGCCCCAAATGCGGGGAATCGGTTGCAGAGACATGGGCGGTCTGTCCGCATTGCGGCGTGAAACTTGCGAAAGGCCGGTGAATCATTTACCTTTTTATGAGAGGGGGAAAACAGGATGGGGTCTCCTGAAAAAAGAGGGAACCGACGTCCGGAAGAAGCCGGCGAATTCCTCAAATCGCTCTTTGTTTCTATAGGTATTGCGCTGGTCATACGCGCTACGGTCATCTATCCCTATACCATCCCCACGGGATCCATGGACGGGTCCCTCCTCGTCGGGGATTTCATTATGGCCAACAAATTCGTTTACGGCCTGCGCTCGCCGGACTGGATCGGCATCCCGTACACGAATATCGGATTCGGCGTCCCTTCTTTCCGGACCGGAGGCCTGCGCGCGCCTGAACAGGGAGATGTGGTCATTTTCAGATACCCCCGCAGCGAGAGGGATCATTATGTCAAGCGCTGCATAGCGGTAAGCGGGGATACAGTGATGATAAGGGACAGAGTGACCTATGTGAACGGCAGGAAGTTTAAGGATACTCCGAACACGAAATTCATACTGGGCAGGATCATCCCGCAAGGGGTGAACCAGCCGGATATTTTCCCTCCGGGGGCTGGAAATATCCACCAGTACGGTCCCATCCGGGTGCCTGCGCCTGGAGATTCATTCCGTTTTTCTGAGTCCAACAGGGACAGATGGCAGGAGTGGATACAGATCGCGGTCTATGAGGGGAACCGGATTTCTGCCGGTAAAGACCGGACTGCTCTGACAATTGATAATCCGGACCGCTGGGCCGATCTGATCCGAAAAAATCCCGCCCGATCCTTCGAGATCAATGGCACACTGCTTGAGGGATATGTATACCGTGTCCGGTACAGGCAATACTTCTTCATGGGCGATAACCGCGACAACAGTCTGGACAGCCGTTACTGGGGAACCGTACCCGAACAGTACATTGTGGGAGAGGCTCTGATCATCTGGATGTCCTGGGACAAGGAGCTCCCATTTTACAGGTTGTTTGATAAACTGCGGTGGAACCGCCTTTTCCACCTGATTTCGTGAAATATACCAGGACCACGAATGATACCGCTTGCGAAAGGGTTTCTGATTCTTTAAATTCCCTTTTACAGGTGCAAAGCGTTTCCTGAGTATCCTATGCGGATACATTACTGCATCACATTTCCTCACCCGGGAAGCCGGGAACCTGCCTTAAGAGACAGGGTGAATATTTTTTTGATGAAATGAAAATCCTGGAGGATTGACCATGTCGAATACATCGTCCAAGTGGCTCACCGGATGCGGTATTGGCTGCGGTGTGATGATCATTATCGGTATACTTATATTTGTGGGAGGCTATTTTCTGGTCAGGGACACCGTATCCGATTTCAAGAAAGTGGAGGATGTCACTCTGGAACTGGAAAAAAATTACGGCAAGGTCGAGGATTTCACGCCATGGTCCGGAGGAGTCATCCCGGCGGATCGTATCGAAACATTCATCTCTGTCAGGGAAGGTGCGACTGCCAGCCGCCTGGCGATGGAGCAGTTCATACTCCAGATCCAGAACGGCGTGGATGAAATCGAAAAAAGCTCGAGCAAGTTCTGGCGGATCCTCGGGATCGTGGGAAAAGGATTTGGTGCCGTTCCCCAGTTAGCTGAATTCTACAGGATACGAAGCGAGGTGCTTCTGCAAAATGGAATGGGACTCGGAGAGTATCTCTATATCTATATGACCGCTTACTATTCATTTCTCGGCAAATCCCTGGATGACGGGCCTGATTTCAAAGTCCTGAACGAAGACCATAATTGGAGAGAAAGCGACCGGGAAGAGGATACCCAGGAAGAAGACAGCGCTGATGTACGGGAAGAGAGACGTGTTCAGATCCATCATAGCATAAGGGATATCCTGATTCCTATGATGGAAAGGCAGCTGGAGGCTCTGGGGAAATCCGGGACTGCAGGAAGTTCTGCATGGGTAAGAACCTTGACGAAAGAAATCGCCAGATTGAAAGAGGATACCGGAAGCATACCCTGGGAGTCCGGTCTCCCCCTCGTGATCTCCAGATCGCTTGCCCCTTTTCGTGAACGTCTGGAGAGCACTTACTCTGTGATCATGAATCCTATGGAAGTGCAGTCTTTTGGCAGCGGAAGATGGGACTGATCCATAGAGAACGGGATCCGGTGATTATTTGCCGATTCGCTATATAAGTGACCGGACGGTTGCCGGGTGGTTCCGGAACCGGAATTCTTCCGGTAAAAGAGGGCATTTTATCAGCTGGCTGAAAACTTCATTCAACAGGCTTTTCCCAGAGACATAGTAATCCCCCGCCATACAGGTCCAGGAAGATCATCATTTCGATGGGAGCCCGCTATTTTCAGGACGGAAAAATCGTAACCTGAAGGCCGATAAATCCGTATAAAAAGTAAATTCCCAAACAAAGGAAGAGAGAGACATGGAGATCAGGACGCTCATTGTCGATGATGAGCCTTTGGCAAGGGAGAGGATCCGGAGCCTGCTCGAATCCGATACGCAGATCAAGATCATAGGAGAATCACGAAACGGTCTGGAGGCACTGCAACAGGTGATCGAGAAAAAACCCGGGCTGGTATTTCTGGATATACAGATGCCGGAAATGAACGGCTTTGAAATGCTGCAGGAGCTGGAGGAGGGACAGATACCCCACCTGATCTTTGTCACGGCTTATGATCAGTACGCTCTGCGGGCCTTCGAATACCATGCCCTGGATTATCTGCTGAAGCCCTTCGACCGTGAGCGGTTCGAACAGGCTCTCGAGAGGGCAAAAGAGTATATCTTTCTAAAGAAAAATGGAGATTATAAAACCCGTCTGCAGAAGATGATGAATGAAGTTCATCCAAGAATTAGCCCGCTCAACCGTGTTGTCGTGAAAACAGGGGGGCGGATCTTTTTTGTCAAAACGGAGGAGATCGACTGGATGGAAGCAGCGGGGAATTATATCAATCTGCACGTTGGCAAGGATACCTATCTCATCCGTTATACCATGAACGATATAGAGAAAAAACTCGATCAGGACAGGTTCATCCGGATTCACAGGTCCAGGATCGTGAATGTCGAATGCATCAAGGAGATCAAGCCCTGGTTCAACGGCGAGTATCTGATCTATCTGCAATGCGGATCGGAATTGACCCTGAGCCGGAAATACAGGGACAGGTTCAAGACTTTTTTTGATATGACGTGAACGGTCAGAAGTCATTTTACATATTCATCCTTTCATTTTTATCCCGGCTCTGCCGGTATGCAGGATGTGAGATGAAATCTCGATTTGTAAAAACAGGAGCGATCCTTTTATCTTTTCTGCTCATTGCCTTTCTTGTGGCAGGCGGAAACCTGCTCTACAATCATTTGCTCGGATCCAGGGCGGATGTGTCGAGAATCGTTCTATGGAACCTCATCCGCTGGATGCCCTGGGCCTTTTTCACACCTGTCATCGTCAGGCTGGCCGGCCGCTTCCCCATGCAGCACGGATACTGGTTGAAATCACTCCCGGTTCACCTGGGATTCAGCATCGTGTTCACACTGGTCAAGTTCGTTCTGTATGTGCTGTTCGACAGACTGGTTCCGGCCGATTTTCAAATGTCCTTCCATTACATTTCCATCAATTCCTTCCAGTATGCACATTATAATATTCTTGTGTACTGGATCATTCTGGGCTTTTTCTATATCAATGATTACAGGATGAAGGACCGCAGCCGTGAGCTCAGGAATTCGGCTCTTCAGGCGCAGCTGTCAAAGGCTCAGCTGGACCTTCTCAAGATGCAGCTTCAGCCGCATTTCCTCTTCAATACCCTGCATATGATATCCACTCTGATACATAAAGATCCTGCAGCTGCCGACAAAATGATCTTTCAGCTGAGCAGACTGCTGAGAACCACTCTGGACTATTCGGATGTACACGAAATCTCACTCGAGAAAGAGCTTGAATTTCTATCCAGTTACCTGGATATTGAGAAGACCCGCTTCCGGGACAGATTGAAGATCAAAATGGACATAGCGGATGAAACCCTGGATGCTCTGGTCCCGAGCATGGTGCTGCAGCCGCTTGTCGAGAACGCCATTCAGCACGGCATTGCGCATATCAAAAAAACAGGCTGCATCACGATACAGTCCTTGCGGTTGAATGACAGGCTCAGGATAAGCATCCGGGATAACGGCAAAGGTCTGGAAAGCGAAGGACAGAAAGATCATAAAGGCCTGGGCCTGACCAATACCGAGGAAAGACTGCGACAGCTTTATGGAGAGCGGTTTTCTCTCAGGCTTCTGGGCACTGCATCGAAAGGAGTCGAGACCATTCTGGAAATCCCCTTCCATATGAAAAACGATTTCCGGCTGAAAGAGCAGCAAAAATTCGTCATGAAAACATATCTGGAAAGCCAGCGTTCCGGTTGTTATTGAAACTGAAATTTTTTCTTTCCGTCCATTCCCCTCAGGTATTTCGTCCCTGAAAAACCGCATTTCATCACACTATCATGTCTGCTGCCCCAAATTTCTTTGGATCAGGATATTTTTTATTATTTTGCATCCCGGGAATGAACCCCATTTCCTGTGATCTCTGAATACAGGAAAATGCGGTTCCTCCTTTTCAGGATGCTTACTCGACTTTGTATTCGGGTAACTCTCTCTCTTCTGAAAGGTGGACCGGTATGGCGGGTATCCGGTCCACCTTCCTTCCATAAAGGGGGAGACAGGCCTTCGGGAGCAGGGGAAGACTATATTTTATTTTTACATTTTGCAGCAAATCCCATAGATTCGTACATCATCATTCGTCTGGAGAGGAGGTCAGGGGGAAAAGCACCTATTTTTATACCTGAATGGAAAGGAGGTGATGGCCCAAAAAAAAGAGCGGTGGGAGAGGAGCACTGCCTCTAGAGTGGAATTGAATATTCTGTTGTTAAGGAGGAAACCATGAAAAAGCGATATTTGGCTGTGGTCATGATGGCATGCCTGTTTGCGCCCCTTTTTGTCAGGGCCCAAACAACTATCACCATCAGGGGTAAGGTAACGGATGTGGACGGCAATCCTCTGCCCGGGGCGAATGTCATGATTTCCAATTCGAATCTTGGAGCCGCTTCTGATCTGGATGGCAGATATGCCATCTTTGTTCCCTCTAATTTCGGAAGGCAGGAAGTTGAGATTCTTGCACGGTATATGGGTTACAAAACCCGAACGCAGGATATCAGCCTCTCTGCCGGCTCTATAGATTTGGATTTCTCCCTGGAAGTGGATGTGCTGGAGATGGATGCAGTGGTCGTGACAGGACAGGGATACGAACTGAAAAAGAAAGAGCTCACCACTCCGATCACGACCATCAATCTGCAGGATATCGAAATGGCACCCGCACAGTCCATAGACCAGCTCGTACAGGGCCGGGTTGCGGGTGCGAGCGTGAATATCAATACCGGGGAGCCCGGCACCGGTGCGCGCATGCGCATACGCGGAGTGAACAGCGCAACGGTGAGCCAGATCCCCGTTATCTATATCGACGGTGTTCGGGTCGATGCCAATGACAATTACCGTCTTCAGAGTTTTAC
>CAYXFJ010000083.1:0-3133 GCA_964464265.1 uncultured bacterium | reverse complement strand
TCGAGCTCGCTGAATGACATTCTGGTGGGGGACATCGAGAGGGTTGAGGTCATCAAGGGAGGCGCTGCTGCAACCCTTTACGGTTCCGAGGCAGCGAACGGCGTGGTCCAGATTTTCACGCGCAAGGGGAAAGCCGGTGCACCGAGATGGAAATTCTCGGTTGAACAGGGCTTGAACTCGCCTGAGAAAAAGTTCATCATTGAAGATTTCACGCGTGATTATGTCATGCAAAACGGACATTTTCAGAAGTACACAGCTTCTGTGGACGGGGGCTCCACGATTCTCACCTACCATTTGAGCGGTCACATACTGGGTGAGGACGGAGTTATGAAAAAACTGGAAAATGTCCGTTACGGCCTGGCAGGCGGATTCCGGGCATTTCCCTCTGACAAGCTCCAGATCGACTTTTCGTCCAATCTGGTCCGGAACAATTTCGGCCGTGTATTTTCAGACAATGCCATTTCGGGCATTCTTTCTACCATCGAAGCCCATGATGCAGGCTTTTTCCATGATGGGATCACCGAAGAAGAGCAGCTCCAGCTCCTGGACGAGTACTTCATGCCCGAACTGGATGAAATAGTGAACAGGTTCACCTTCGCCACTACGGCGATGTACAATCCCAGTGCGTACCTGTCGACACGGTTCACTCTGGGGGCCGACTACAGGAAGAGCGAGCAGCGTTACTTTATCCCCATTTCGGCAGAACAGGTGACCAGCACCCCGGGAGGAGGCCTCAATCGCGCTGACCGGGAATTCCTGAGCGTTACCCTGGACTGGGCGGCAACGATGAAATATCCGCTGAAAGGATGGTTCAAATCCACATTTACACTGGGTGCGCAGGGATTCCGTGAATCGGACAGGGAGAGCGATGTGGCTGCCACGGAATTCGGCCTGCCCGGTACCGATGATTTTGACAATGCGGCCAATCTCGATCCCAGGGAATCCAACCAGCAGGTGTTCAGCGGAGGGTTCTACTTCAATGAGCAGATCGGCCTTCTGGACAGGATATTCGTCAATGCGGGTGTCCGTTTCGACGGGAATACCGCATTCGGTGATGAGGTGACCCTGGTCGGATATCCCAAATTCGGGCTTGCATACAATGTATCCGATGAAAAATTCTGGTTCGGCGGGAAGCTCCTTCCGGTTCTCAAGTTCCGTGCTTCCTACGGCCAGACAGGGAGTTTTCCGGCTCCCTTTACAAGGGACAAACAGTTCACCCAGGGCTCCTACCTGGGTGTCGTCGCGGCCAATTTCGGGAATCCGGGAGATCCTGAGCTGAGACCTGAAAAGACGACCACACTCGAATTCGGTTTCGATGCAGCCCTTCTGGATCAGAAGATAGCAATTGAATTTTCTTTGTACAATGATAAGACGACAGACGCCCTTTTCTCCGTGCCAAGCCAGCCTGTTTCAGGTCTGGGCTTTCAGCTCAGAAATGTGGGCACGATCGAGAACAGGGGTATTGAAATCGCTCTGGATGCCACTGTCCTGGATATGAAAAATGCCAGGCTGAATATAGGAGGCAGTTTCTCCACCCTGGACAACAAGGTCACGAGCCTTGGAGGTTCCACGCCTTTCAACATCGGAGGCTTCAGCTTCCTCCCCCTGAGAATCGAGGAGGATCATCCTGTGGGTGTCTTCCAGACCAATGTGCCCACCAGTGACGGTGATTTTCTCGCAAATCAGCTGATCCATTCGCCTCTGCCTGACTATATGTTCAGCGCGTTCATCAATCTTTCATTGTGGAAGAATTTCAGGCTGACTGCCATTGGCAGCGGACAGACCGGCGGACAGATCCTGAATACCGGAGCGGTTCTGAGATATTTCAATGGAGCCGAACCCGAGGCTTCCATGGTTCCTGAAGGATACAATTTTGTTACGGCTTCGGATGTGTTCGTCGAGGATGCGGATTTCTTCAAGATCCGCGAAATCTCCATGGCCTATACACTTCCAGTACATGCCCTCGGCGGAAGATATACACTCAGCGCAACCATGAGGAATGTACTTGCATTTGCGAAGAACAGGACTCTGGATCCTGAGATGAACGGCTTTCGTTCTGTCAGGGATGTGGATGTGGGCGGCATCAATTTCTTCACTCTGTCGCCACCCCGCGAAGCCCGGCTTGGCCTGATCGTAGAGCTGTAATAAGGAGATACTGCCATGAAACGAAAAAAACTCCAATACACAGTGATAACCGGGGGGATCATGATGCTTGTTCTTCTGGTGAGCGGATGTGATCTCATTAACCCCACTGAGGTAAGGAATCCTCAGACCACAGAGGAAAGCCTGAGAGAGGGCGGTACTGGCGCAACCGTACCATTCCTGAACGGCGTGATGGAAGAGTTCGCTGCTGCCACGGAAGGTGTCACCTATTTCACGGATGTGGTCTCTGACAATTTCGACAATGTGGCCACTTACATTTCCCCTCTCTGCGACCTGCCGAGGGAAATGCGTCCCGATGATCTGACGCTGAACCAGACAGATGATATTTATTTCGATGTTCAGCAGCTCAGGGCGATTGCGGATTTTGTGCTTGAAGGTGTCATCCCCAATGATGCAGAGGCCACGGACGAGCAGAAGGCGGAGGTCCTCTTTTACAGAGGCATGGCCAATCTGCTCTCTGCTGAGAACTTTGCTGCTGTTCCTGTGGAGGAGGGCGGACCGGCAATTGCTCAGGATGCTCTGCTTGAACTGGCTGCCGCCGATTTTAATGCAGCTCTGGAAACGAGCCAGCATGCAGATTTTGCTGCCAGAATCCATCTGGTAAAAGCCCGAGTCTACAGGCTGATGGGAGATGCGGCGAATGCGGCTGCGGAGGCCAATGCAGCCCTGGCGGCCGGTTCTCCCGATTATACATTCACAGCCAATTACGATGCGGAAACCCACATCAATGCAGCCTATCAATTCGCGGTCAGCCGCAACCTGAATGATGTGCAGCCCCTGCCCAGGCTGGATTTTCTCGATCCGAAATACATTGACCGGGACACACCGATCAATGCGGTCAAGATGGAGGAAGCCCATCTGATACTGGCGGAAGTCGCTCTGTCGAACGGGGACAATGCTGGAGCGGTCACTCATCTTGTCGACGCGATCGAGCTGGCAAAATCCAGGCTTGTACAAACATGGGCTGATA
>CAYXFJ010000082.1:0-11716 GCA_964464265.1 uncultured bacterium | reverse complement strand
CGAACATTCCCACACAGAGAAAATCAGCTCCGGTCTCTATCGCATCCGCAAATCCCTGTTCCGGCTTCATCCTGCCTGCAGCCAGGACCTTGAAGGCGATCCAGGGTAACGTGACAGAAGACATGTATTCTTTTGTCCGGGCAAAGTCCGGGCAGTTGTATTCCAGACTGTTGAACGTTTTCATATAGAAATCCGGTTCGAGCCTCGCCCCATCGCACGCTTCGACCGTGCCGATCTCGTGCGCCCCGATCCCGGCAACGAGTCCCATCTTCCGGATAAAAGCGAGATACTCTTCGATCTCCCTGATTCTCCCCTCTTTCACCAGATAATCAGAGGATTGTCCCTGAAGATAGATCCCTATCGCACCGTTATCAGCGGCGACTTTTATATTTTCAAGAATGTCCTCTTTGCTCGCTCCCTGAAAAGGTTTTTTCGAAGTCTGGGCAATCCACGGTATTCTCCGGCCTGCTGTTTCTTCATAAAGCTTAAGAAATGCAATGGTATTGTCGTCAATCCTTCCAAGAAAGGTATTGATGCCGTTCTTAACACAAAGCAAGAGGATCTCAACGACCTTATCATGTGTGAAATAATGCTTGAACAGTTCCTGAGAATAGATGATCGGCTCTGAATGGGCAATAAAACTGAAAGGATTTCCGCCGATGATCAAACGGCTGACATCATGTTTGCCGATTTTCCGGGTAGGAAGTATTCCTACCGGCTGGAGGGCTGTCTTTGCGCTTAAGGTCCCTCTTCCATATCCGGCAATACCCGCAGAAAACACAGCGGTCTCTTTCAGAAAATTCCTTCTGGAAACGTTTTTCATCGTTCCTCCTGTCGCTGCCTTTATTCAGCCGTTCTCAGTGAAATCCGGATTATTCCGCTTTCCAGATCGTTGCAGCAATATACCGTTCAGGGGATATTTTATCACAAAAATAATAAATGGATACGATATTGCCATCCGGTCTCTCGATGGACCGGACATATCCGAGATCCCTTCCCAGCCCGTCATCCCGCAGATAGACCGGAGAGGTCCATGTTTTTCCTTCGTCATCGCTCGTCTGAGCCCGGATCCCGAAAGGTTCTGCGCGGTAACCGTAAACCAGGCAGAGCCTTCCATTTCCGGGCAGTATCAAAGAGGGAGGGTTCCCTTCACCCAGGTCAGGTGCGGGCGTATTGAAAAAAGACCATTCCTGACCATTGTTGGTGGAAAGATAAGTTTCGATCCATCTTCTGGGATCGTCGTACCGCCGGACTGCAGAAAGAAGCTCACCCCCGGAGAGGCGGACTGTGGATGGCATGATGGAGTATCCCTCCGGTTCGGGTGCGATCCATGAGATGAACTTCCATGTCAGCCCCCCGTCCAGCGTGCGGGCACAGAACGGACGGCCTTCCTGCCGGTCTCTTTTTGCGGCGCTGGCGAACACGAGACAGTCATATTTTCCGTTAACGATGTAATCGGTGCGTGCAGCAATGCCGTCTACACCGGTCACATCAAAGCGGAAAGGACCGTTCCAGTTCTTTCCACGGTCACAGGACGTGTAATAAAGCGATGGCCCGACATCGATATCCAGCATTCGGAGTGTCATAGCAAAATCCGGATGCGTGAAATCAATGGGCTCCCTGCGTTTTTCCGGCTGCCGGAGATCCTGCCCGGGAGGGCGTATACCGTGCAGCGCATTTCCCCGGGCCAGGAGTTTTCCCTCTCCGGATGGATCTTCTATAACCCAGGTTTCTCCTCCATCCAGGCTTCTCGCAAAGAGATGCTCTTCCGGGCGCTCACGGTCAATGGCATGCCTTTCGGGTCCGAGATCCTTATAGTATCCTCGACTGAAGCCTACCAGTATCTCGTTTCCCCACGACCATATGCCGTGATTGGCCGGCCAACCGCCGAACCGTCCTTTTTCACGGTAGACGGTCACGTGTTTCAGGACTTTAGGACCGCAAAGCGAAGGATCCCCCGAAAGAAAAAAACTTAAGAGAAAAGCAGGGATTAAATATTTGAGTCCTTTCATAAGAGCTCCATCCTGAGCGGCGCACCCGCAAACGATCACTGATTGAGAGATGCAGTCGAATCGGTTTTTCCGGTGGTGCCCGGCTCATCGGCGGTGATCTGCCCGGGAGTCAGTAAATTTTCCTGTTCTTCAACGGGTTTCATTTCCTGTGCCGGGACCCGCGGGGATGTGGACGGCCATATATTCTGCCAGACCGAAGACAGGGTTTCACAAACGGTTTTCCACTGTGCGGCGAGCCCTGTTCCTCCTGAAATCCAGCTGGATTCTGCGTATATCACTCCGGCCAGTATGGCAGCGCATAAAACATAGGTTCTCACCTTCTGATGCGTCAGGCGGTACAGAGTTCTTTTCCAGATATTCGGAGGCCACGAGCCATCAGGCATGGTGACAGGCGTGAGGGTTTCCAGATATTTTCTGAGCACGGCATTATGATCCAGCGAATAATGCTTGAGGTATTTTTCGAGTTTGTTCCTGACCTCCAGAGTGCTCTGAAACCTCCGTTTGGGATTTTTCTTCAGGCATTTTTTGATGATGTGGTGAAATACGCGCGGCACGGCAGGATTGATGCGCCTTACAGGAACCGGCCGCTTATGGATGATCTCTTGCAGGACTGCGTCCTGGTCCTCACTGGAAAAAGGTTTGAGCCCGGTCACCATTTCATAAAAAAGAATGCCCAGGGAGAAGACATCCGATGCGGGGGTTACCTTTTTACCCAGAGCCTGTTCCGGCGACATATAATGATAGGTGCCGATCACGGAACCGAGAGAGGTCAGGCTCGCCTCTGTCTGGAAATGAGCAACGCCGAAATCCAGTATCTTCACCTGGCCGAGATTGGAGACCATGATGTTCGCGGGCTTCAGATCCCGGTGTATCACACCGTTCTGGTGAGCGTGCTCGAGCCCCCTGCAGATGTGATAAATGATGATCGCTGCGACGTGCGGTGGCAGGTGATGCACCGTTGACAATATTTTCCTGAGATGGGGCCCCGGCACATATTCCATGGCAATGAAATAGGAATTGTTGCGTACCCAGTAGTCGTAAATATGGATAATGGTGTCGTGGGAAAGCTGGGAAATCAGTCTTGCCTCTCTCTGAAACCGCGTAATGATTTTATCGTTCGTTGCATGAAGAGGCAGTAACTCCTTGACCACAGCCTTTCTGCTCAGGGAATCCTGCTGTGCCAGATAGATATTGGCAGCGCTGCCCTTCCCGATCTGTCTTTCTACGACATATTTTCCCAGTTTTCTTCTGGATTTCGAAGTCATCCTTCGAATCATCCCTCGCTGGTGGTATCAAGGCGCTCGCGGAAGAGAACCACAGTGATATTGTCCCTGCCGCCTCTCTCATTTGCCCCGGATACAAGCTGCCGTGCAATTGCATCCAGGTTTTGCTGCTTCATGATTTTTCCGATCTCAGCACTCTCAATGCTTTCGAACAGCCCGTCGCTGCACAAAAGATAGGTCGTGCCCGGAACAGTATCCACACTGAAAATGTCAGGCTTGATCCGCGGTTTTCGCCCTATGCATTTCGTGATGATATGGCGCTCCCTGTGGTTTTTAGCCGCCTCTGCGGAGATGACTTTTCTTTTTACCATCTCCTGAACCTTGGTGTGATCCTCGGTCATCTGCAGGAATTCGTCGTTTTGAAAACCATAGAGCCTGGAATCCCCCACATGGGCAATATAAAGGCAATTGTCACGGACAAGAGCCGCAGTGAGAGTGGATCCCATGCCGTTGCGGGAACTGTTCTCCATGGCAGCTTCCAGCACGGTCTGATTGGTCATTTCCAGAGCATGCTGCATTGCCTTGAGAAAAAAATCTCCGCCGCCCGCATGCTCAAAAGGAATCGTGACTTCCTCGCCGACCACATAAGCGGAAATATGGTTCTCATAAGTACTTGCTGTCAGCCGGCTGGCCACCTCTCCGCTGTTTGCACCCCCCATACCATCCGCCACGAGGAACAGTCCTATATCCGGGTTGCAGACATAGGCATCCTCATTGACAGGCCTTTTGAGGCCCGTATCGGACAGGGCAAAACAATCGAATGCATGATCCATTGGCATTGGTTCTTCCCCTTTTAATAAAAAGGGGATGACGCCGTTCTTTATTCCCCTAAAGATCCCGGCATCATCCCCTGAATTTATCAAATCTTAGAAGGAATTCCAAGCGATTTGATTCTTTTTGACGGGGGTCTCCGTCTCAATGACAACGATCTTTTTATTCTGCGTACCCCCCGCGATGTCGAGGGTCCCGTTCGCATTGAAGTCCGCCACGACCGGGGCAAACTCTATGGCACCTCCGGCATCGATGTAATTGAGCCTGTGGCCTGTCATGCCGTCAATGACGATCACATGACCCTCCCGGTCTCCCACTACGACATCCATGATACCGTCGAGACTGAGATCCGATAAAGCGGGTGATGTCTTTGGACTGGGTGTCAGTCCGTAATCCCAGATATAATCCTTTCCGCCGGAAGCTCCGTCAATGGCGTACACATGTCCCCCTGATGTGGATACGACCACATCAGGTACCCGGTCTCCGTTGAGGTCCGAGACAGCGGGCTGCAGAGGCCTGAACGGGTCACGGGCTGAAGGCCTGGCTGTTATGGGAATCTGCCAGCGCCACAGAGCAGCCCCTTTCTGGCCTTCCAGGACCACCACTTCATCGGGAGTCATGAGCGTGACATCCGGTATGCCGTCTTTGTTCATGTCGGAAAGAGCGGCTGTGGACGGATAATTGGTCCCTACATGGACCCAGATGATATGCCCGTTGGTACCGTCAAAGGCATATATCTTGTAGTTGTTCGCGCCAATGACCACATCCGCCTTGCCGTCCCTGTTCATATCCCCCACAACCGGGGATGTGAGCAGAGGCGCTCCGAGATGTTCTTCCCATATGATACCTCCCTGCTTCCCGTCGAAACAGATAACGGCTCCGCTCCGGGTGCCCAGAAAAACATCATCCACACCATCGCTGTTGATATCCGCTGCCTGCGGAGTGCCGGAAACAGGTGCTCCGGTATTCCCCTTCCAGATCAGAATCATGGTGGACCCGTCAATCGCCAGGACGCCGTTTGTGGACGTTGGCATGACCACATCCAGTCTGCCGTCAAAATGATTGATGTCAGCCAGAAGTGCAGAACCGGTCAGCCGGCCGCCATTCGTCCGGTATTCCGAATTCCAGATCATCCCGCCCTGACGCGCATCCAGTGCGAGAACACTGCCGCTTACATCCGCACTGACGAGATCGATGAACCCATCGCCGTTCAGATCTCCAAGGCTTGCTGATCCGGAGGGTGCTGCCGCGACCGGACGCTCCCACAATGTCTGCAGGATCACCTTCTGGGGTCTTTTCGGACCTGTCCGGGGGATCAGCCTGTAAGCAGCGTAGCCGACGGATGCCAGAATCAGAAGAGCTGCCACTCCCTTTAGCATTAGCTGCCTGTAGTTCTTTGGAGCAGGTACCTGCGTTCTCTCGACCCTGAAGGAAAAGGTACTGGATCCTATCTGAAGGGTATCCCCGTTCTCCAGGGCCTGTTCGGTGACCTTCTTACCGTTGACAAATGTGCCGTTAGAGCTCCCCAGGTCCGTGATTTTGTACGCATCCCCGTCAAGCCAGATCCTGCAATGCTTGCGCGAGATACGCTTATCCTCAATGGGTATACCGGCATCAGCATCGCGACCGATGACCGTCTCTTCCTCTTCGAGAAGGATTTCCCCTTCGAGGGCTTCTGATTTGACGACGACCAGTTTCGCTACGGGTTCCTCATAGAAAAGCGTGCGGTCTTCATCCATCTCGGTACCTTCTTCGAGGACCGTGCTTTCTTCCGCATCGTAAATGGTGCGTTCGTCTTCTGGTATTCCGGAATTGAAAAGGAGCTGGTAGGATCCTATCTGGATGAGATCTCCGGTGTGGATGTCCTTTTCTTTCACGGGCTCTCCATTCACCTGCGTGCCGCCCGTGCTTTCCAGATCCTCAATGAAGAACTGATCGTCCTTCTTCAGGATCCGGGCGTGCTTTCTCGAAACGTTTCTTTCGTCCAGCACAATGTGATTGTCGCTTTTTCGTCCGATCTGGACAGGAAGGTCTTCGATGGAGTATTCGAATACCACCTCGCCGTCTTTCTTCACCACAATGGTTGGATTAGGGAGCAGAACCGCTTCCGCTTCTGTTTCTGCAGTAGCTTCAAGAGATTCCTCCGCACCCGCCTCCTGGCCAGGCTGCACTTCTTCCATGACGTCTTTTTCGTCAAATGCTGCCTTTGCCTCTTCCATCGCGGTGTTGAATTGATCGTGATGCTTCATGATCGCCTCCTAGTAGTTGGAGTTTTTCAACACCGTGCATTACCTCCCCGTGATTGAAGGGGAAGGAATGCGTATGTATGTATACTGTTATATACGCAAAGTTCAGAAAAAAAGTTTCAGACTTTTTTTTTTGCATGGATGGGTTGTATGCAGGAACTTCGGGAAAACCCCGGCGAGAAAACCAGGCTGGACACACTCCTGGAGAACTCGCATGACCACGGTTGATGACCGGTGCCAGAAAAAGAAGGTATCTTCCCGGTTAGAGGTTGAGTATCTTTAAATAACTATTTCCATCCCTGAAGAGACTGCAAAACATAAAAGAGGGGAACCCAGCCGGCTTATCCTATCCCGGCATTTGCTGACCATGTCGTCTATTTCCCTATCAGTCCTGTCCTGATGGTGATGGAAAAGCGCAAGCCTTTTGACACGCGCTTCCAGGGCAAGCCGGAGAGCATCCTCGACCGAACTGTGACCCCATGATTTCATGGTTTTGTATTCTCCTGCTGTCAGCATTGCATCATGGATCAGGAGATCTGCTTTTTGTGCAAAAGCGGCATAGGTTTCGAACGGGTGACCTCCGCCATAGACCATACCCAGCTCGTTATCCGTCAGGAATATTATACTTTTCGATCCTTGTGTGATTCTGTACCCCCATCCCCCGCCCGGATGGTTGAGCCTTATGGGCGACACGTGCACAGAACTGATATCAAAACCTTTTTCAGTCACATGATGAAATGTGAGGGTGGCTTTCAGGGAGTCGAAAAGTTCCGGGGAAAATGGCGGTGACATGACTTTGGACAGAGCCGATTTCACGGTCCGCCCGCGGCCAAAGTTGCCGTAAATGTCCAGCCGGGTTTTCCGGGAATAGACCGGATTGAAAAAAGGGAATCCCATGAGATGATCGAGATGGGCATGTGTCAGCAGCAAATGCATCCGGCAGCTGCTGCCCCTGGAAAGTTTCTGGCCGAGATTCCGTATCCCGGTCCCTGAATCGATGATCAGCAGCTCATCCCCGGTCCGTATCTCGGTACATGAAGTATCGCCACCGTATACGGCATAATTCTCGCCAGAAACAGGAATGGATCCTCTTGATCCCCAGAAACAGATCTTCATGATTTTCCCCGGCTGACCGCGTCCAACTGTGATAAAACCTTTCCTCTGACCTCAAGTCATTTTACATGAATGGCTGCCTGCTTTTTTTTCATCACAACGCAGGTAAAATCGTCGCTCTGGGGTGCTTTTCCCACATGCACCATGACATCCCTCTGTATGGCCTTGAGTATCTCCCCGGGTGATTTCTTCAGGTGCTGGGCAATTGTCCTGATGAGCCTCTCTTCACCGTAATCCTCGTTTTTCAGATTCCAGGCTTCGGTGAGTCCATCCGTATAATATACCAGAACATCGTCGCCCTTAAGAACACATTTTTCCGACTCATAGAGAAGGTCAAAACTTCCGAGCAAAATGCCCCCGTGACTGAGCAGGGTCACTTCGTCATCGCCTTCCCTCAATAGACAGGGTGGATTGTGTCCTGCATTCACGCTGACCAGTTCACCGGTGGAATGCTGGTAGAGCCCGAACCAGCCGGTGGCAAACTGGCTCGGTGTGGTGGATTCGATGAGGATGAGATTCAATGTCCTCACCAGCTGCATCAGATCGAACGGCTCCCCGGTTGTCCTCAGATAACTGTGAATACAGGCATCGATGATCGAGACAATAAGAGCAGCGGGCACGCTCTTTCCGGAAGCATCGGCGATGAAAAAAAGCGTCTGGTTCTCATTGATTCGAAAGATGTTGTAATAATCTCCTCCGACCTGTTTTGCAGGTATAAGGGCAGTCGCAATCTCCAGATCCTGAAAACGGGGAAGTGACTTCGGAAGCAGATTCTGCTGTATATCCCCACCACGTACGGGTTCGGAACAGCCTTGATGTCGTCGATCTCCTGCTTCGTCGCCGGATTGAGCTCGAGCCCCTCGTCCTCGATCTGTTTTTCCGTGAGACGGTGATTCTCAATGGCAATGGCGCATTGCGCAGCCAGAATTTCAAAAAGTGAGCGATCTTCTTCATTGAAAGTGCCGCCGTCCTTTTTGTTGATCACTTCGATCACACCGAGAAGCTCGTCATGCCGCATAAGAGGAACACAGATCATGCTCCGCGTCCGGAAATTGGACTTCCGGTCAAAATCGGGACTGAACCTGGGATCCTGGTAACAGTCTTCAATGATCAAAGACTCCTTTTTTTGCGCCACCCATCCCGCTATCCCTTCACCCGGTTTCATGCTGAACTGTTTGATCAGCTCCCCTTTATCGCCTGTAGCCACAAGAAAATGAAGCTGGTCATCTGTTCTGTCATACAGCAGAAGCGAACTGGCCTCTGCCTGCATGAGCAGCTTACTGCTTTCCATGATCGCGTTCAGCAGGACCGGCAGCGGTTTTTTTTCCGATATCTTCTGGGAGATCTCATGGAGGAACCTCAGGTTTTTATTCGCTGCCTCAAGCTTTTTTATTTCCCTGTTCTGATCATTCTTTTTTTTGGGCGGCGCCATGGCTTTTTCATCTCCCTCTGGATCTGGTCACGCATTCATCTGGGTCTTATCCGGAAATTCAGGAAACCCCACATGAAACCGATAAGCCCGGAAAGGATGCAGTAAATGTCCTTCCATTTCATAGTAAATCTGTACGTCAGCGTTACCCTTTGCTGAGGAACTCCCAGCTTCGGGGGAATCACACGTACGATCCATCCGTATTTCTTCCGGCCCAGAAAGACCCTGTTCCAGGTCAGTCCTTCCCCCTCTGCCACATCCGAAAGGAGAAAGATAAATCCCCTCTTCACATGCTGCAGCGCCTTTCCGTTCAGGAAAGGTTTTTCATGTACCGTGGCATTATCCGATACAACCTCAACGAACATGTGTCTTGATTGGTATATTGTCCTGCCGGAATTCAGGCGGAACCGGGCGGGCAGCAGGGTGAGTGCAAGATAGACGAGGAAAAAGGCAATACAGAATCCAAGACCGCCGTTGACAAGCTTGAAAAAAGCATGGGAAATTCTCTTCACTCTGATTGAAAGAAGAATAATCAAGAGAGCGACGCCGGCGACAAGAGGTATGCCCGGGAACCTGCGGAAAAACGTATCCGTTGGATTCAGAAAAAGGGGTACCAGAAACTGCTGATCGAGCAGGAAAAAACGAACATATCTGAAAAGAAGGAATAAGAGAATGGCCAGGCTCGCGACCGTTGCTCCCGCGATTTCCCATTTCTGCACGGGTTTCAGCAAAAGGGATTCTTTCCTCTTTAAACGGCCTGCGTAATTCTTCGCCATCCGCCAGTTGCTGCGGTAAACCGTCATTTGCTTTTTCAGGCCTTTGGGTCTGAAACTTTCCCTTTTTTCCAGCATGAATACTTTCCGGGAAAGCCGTCTTGCGGTTATCGAGGATAAAAGGATCTCATCTCCTTTCGCACGTTCCTGGATCCGGTGCGCGATATTCACCATATCACCGAATATATCATCCTTTTCCACAATGGCATGCCCGGTATGTATCCCTATCCGTACTTTCGGAAAGTCATGAGAAACCCTCCTCTCTTCCAGAAACCTCTGCTGAATGCCGATCGCCGCTTTGACTGCACTTGCAGGCCTTCTGAATTTGACCATCAGCGCATCACCGATAGTCTTGACCACTTTGCCGTGATATTTACGTATGATGGGCAGAGAAAGGCGATTGTGGGTATGCACCATCAACCGCCCTGCCTCATCGCCGCGGCTGTCCCAGTACCTGGCAGACGCTACGATGTCCGTAAACAGCACCGTGATCCTTTTTTTACTGCTGCGGATTTGTTTTTTTATACTCTTTGAGATGCCTCTGGCGTCCGCCATCCCTGTGATCCATCATTTGATCAGATGTGGAAACGATCCCGAGTTTCAGATATTGTGTACCCGCATTCCATCAGGATCCTGGGTTCCTTTCATTTCATAAGAACCATTTTCCTGGTATCTACCCTCTTTGAATCCCTTCCCGCTGCCGGTTTCAGATCCAGACGGTAAAAATACAGACCGGACG
This sequence comes from uncultured bacterium, assembly GCA_964464265.1. Lineage (GTDB taxonomy): Bacteria > Zhuqueibacterota > QNDG01 > QNDG01 > DSAB01 > CAYXFJ01. The sequence goes on along the minus strand of CAYXFJ010000082.1, from coordinate 1,350 downwards.
GAACTGTCTTTCCGGAGGAATCCTTACCGTCCCAGCTCACCTCGTAGTTTCCGACAGCCTGTCTGCCATCCGCCAGAATCCGGATCTCCCGTCCCAGCATATCATAAACCGACAGAAGGATATCCGAGGGATGAGCCAGTTGATATTGTATGGTCGTATTAGGATTGAACGGATTGGGATAATTCTGTAACAGACTGCTGGTGAGCGGAAGTACCGGCTTATCCCCGTCTTCAATCCCTGTGGTCATCTGATAATCATATACGTATACCATCCCGGCATTGGTACCCCGGTTATCATCGAGCGATGCGCCCACGGCAATATAATCTTCGGTCACAGCCACAGGGAGTCCGAACCGGTCCCAGGCCTCTCCGTCGCTGGCGATGATCTTGGTTTCCTCAGCCCACTCTGTGCCATTATAACTGAAAACATAGATCGATCCGGAATTCTCACCATTATCGTCATCCATATACGCCCCGATGACCAGATAATTTTCGTACACATCCGTGTGAGCTCCAAAATAATCCCCTTCCGCTTCATCGCTTGCCGTGAGTTTCTGCTTTTCTGTCCAGAATCCTTCCTCCCGCTGGAAAATATATACAGACCCGGAATTACTTCCTATATCATCATCCCCATAAGCCCCCACGACGATCACATCCCCGTATACAGAACACTTGTGAAAAAGGTCTCCTGCCTGACCGTCACTGGCAATCAGCTTCTGCTCCTCCGTCCATGTGCTCCCGGACCGCCTGAATACATAAACACCCCCCGCATCACCCCCATTATCATTGTTATCATAACGGGATCCGACCACAACCACATCCCCGTGAATCGCCACGCATACTCCAAACCAGTCATAGGCGTCCGCGTCGCTCGCAATAAGCTTCACCTGCTCGGTCCAGGTCTCACCATCCCGCTTGAAAATGTAAGCAGATCCTGTACGTTCACCATAATCATCATCGAAAAATGCTCCCACTACAGCATAGTCCCCGTCAATGGCAGCGGAAATCGCAAACCGGTCATCCTCTGCCGCATCGCTTGCATAGAGCTTTGCCTGCTCCGTCCAGGTTTCCCCTTCCCGTTTGAATATGTAGACGGATCCTGCTCTGATCGCGCGATCGTTATCCCAGCATGCTCCCACGATCGCGTAATCCCCGCTGATCCCGACAGAATACCCGAAGTATTCCAGATATCCCCCGTCCGAAGCGATGAGCTTCTGCTGTTCCACCCAGTTGTCCCCGGTGCGTTTGTAGATATAGGCAGCCCCCGCGCTGTCCCCGTTCACATTGCTGTCGTCCGAAGCGCCCACGATCAGATAATCCACGCCGTGTTTATTCAGCAGATCGGCGAACT
>CAYXFJ010000081.1:0-11812 GCA_964464265.1 uncultured bacterium | reverse complement strand
GGGGCAATGGCGCTGTACCGGAAAGGGACATTATCTCGCCATGTTTCATGACGACGGGCGGTATTTTACCCGTACAGGCAGATACGTTCTTGACGGCACTCTCGTTCTGACCACCTACGGTCACTGGACTGAAGGGGAAGCCCCCTATATCGTCAGCGTCCGGCTGCGCATGGAAGAAATTGATTCAAAGGCAGAAAAAGAAAGGAGACACAATTGAGTTTTGAATTACGAAAATCCTGGATGCATTCGTGGGAAGAGGTTGTACAGCATCTGGAAGTACAACCGAAAACAGGGCTTTCCTCCGAAGAAGCGGAAAAACGGCTTGCTCAGTACGGACCGAACCTGCTCCAGGAAATGCGGAAAACAAGTGCATGGTCTATCCTTATAAGCCAGTTCAAAAGCCTGATCGTCCTTCTGCTCGCAGTGGCAGCTGCGATTTCCCTGGCCCTGGGCGACTGGATGGAATGCATTGCCATCATCGCAGTGATCTTTATCAACGCTTTAATCGGATTCATTACCGAGTGGCGCGCTGTGCGCTCCATGGAAGCGCTGCAGAAGATGGGACAGGTGGTCACCAGGGTGCGCAGGAACGGAAAAGTGCAGGAAGTACCCGCTCTGTCTGTGGTTCCAGGAGACATCATCGAACTGGAGGGCGGAGATGTGATCACCGCCGACATGCGGTTGATTTCAAGCTCAAAACTCGAGACCAACGAATCGGCGCTGACCGGTGAGTCCCTTCCTGTAGCCAAAAAAACGGATCCGCGCCCTGAAGAAACCCCTCTGGCCGAACGGACCAACATCCTCTATAAGGGAACGGCTGTCACCCGGGGGTCAGGGGAGGCGGTGGTGGTTTTCACAGGGATGAATACCGAACTGGGAAGCATCTCTGCTCTCGTGCAGGAAGCAGAAGACGAGATCACTCCACTGGAAATCAGACTGAATCAGCTGGGCAACCGGTTGATATGGGCTACTCTTATCATCGCAGTAATCGTTGCCATATCCGGTATCCTGTCAGGTAAAGAAATTTTTCTCATGATCGAGACAGCCATCGCGCTCGCCGTAGCTGCCATCCCCGAAGGACTCCCTGTGGTGGCGACCATCACGCTGGCCAGGGGCATGTGGCGCATGGCAAAGAAAAACGCTCTGATCAACAAGCTGTCTGCAGTGGAAACACTGGGTTCGACAACTGTTATATTCACTGATAAAACCGGAACTCTCACCGAAAACAGACTGGAAGTCTCGCATGTGATGATCTATAATAAAAACAAACATTTTCAGAAACTCGTGCCGATAACAGTACAGTTCCCAGGAAGATCATCCGGTCCCTCATCCCCCCCTGATCCGCTGACGTATGAAATTATAAAAATCGGGGTGCTCTGCAACAATGCTTCCCTATTTGCAAAAGACAGCACAGAGGACACCCATTCTGCCGGGGATCCCCTGGAAATCGCTCTACTGGAAGCGGGAAACAGGATAGGAATCAGCCGTGACGACCTTCTCCATAAGTATCCCGAAGTTCATGAAGATGCTTTTGACTCAGATATCATGATGATGGCGACCTATCATCAGGATGAAGACCGTTTTCTTGTTGCGGTCAAAGGCGCCCCTGAAGAAATACTCAAGCGGTCCAGATTTGTACTGACGGACAAGGGCGTTCAATCCATGACGGAGCAGCAGCGCAATCACTGGTTTGACCATAATGAGCAGATGGCGCACCACGGCCTGCGGGTGATCGCCTGTGCAAAAAAATGGGTATTATCCGTTAAAAATCCGGCCTATGAGGATCTCGTGTTTCTGGGTTTGCTTGGGCTTGAAGATCCCCCCAGACAGGACGTGGGCTCGGCCATCCAGGCCTGTCAGGAAGCCGGCATTACGGTGATCATGGTGACAGGAGACCAGCCGGTCACTGCAAAAAATATAGGACAGTTCCTTGGCCTCGTAAAGCCTCATCAAACAGGTGTGTCCCAGGGAAGCACATTGGAGACAGAAGATCTGTCAGATGAAGACAAGGAAAAACTCCTCGATACACGGCTCTTCGCAAGGGTCAGCCCTGCCCAGAAGCTTCACCTTATCCGGCTGCATCAAAAAAACGGTGCCGTAGTTGCCATGACAGGAGACGGTGTCAATGACGCACCCGCTCTGAAAAAGGCAGATATCGGTGTGGCCATGGGACTGAGAGGCACTCAGGTGGCCAAAGAAGCAGCGGACATCATACTGAAGGACGACAGTTTCTCGAGTATTGTGACCGCCATTGAACAGGGCCGCGTGATATTCGATAACATACGCAGGTGCGTTTTCTTTCTTCTCTCCTGCAATATCAGCGAAATACTCAGCATAGGACTGGCATCATTCGTCCGGGCGCCGCTTCCAGTGCTTCCCCTGCAGATACTCTTTATCAACCTGGTAACGGACGTATTCCCTGCTCTGGCATTGAGCGCCAGCAAGGGGGATCCCAATATCATGAAGCGTCCGCCGCGGAATCCGAAGGAACCGATACTGACAGGTTCTCACTGGGGACTGATAACCGGTTACGGACTTTCCATGACCGCAGCTGTGCTGGGTTCTCTTGCTGTAGCACGCCTGGTACTGCATATGGAGATAGCACAGGCTGTGACCGTTTCCTTTCTCACTCTGGCCATAACTCAATTATGGCATGTGTTCAACATGAGAGATTTCCGTTCCGGTATTTTTAAGAACGATGTAGTTAAAAATCCGTTCATCTGGGGTGCCTTACTGCTGTGTCTGGGAATAATTGTGTGCGCGGTCTATTTTCCCCCGCTCGCAAAGGTTCTGAAAACGGAAAACCCCGGAATACGGGGATGGGAAGTGGTGATCATGATGAGTTTGATACCGCTGGTCATTGGCCAGACAGTGATGATCATTGCCCAGTTGAAGAGAAAAATAGCCCGTTCAAGGAAGAAACGCATGGAGTTCAAAGCCGGCATATGAACAGGATAAATCGCATTTTAAATTTGTTATTTCATCAGGAGGCACCATGAAGTCCATTGTCATCCGCTGCGCGGCAGGTATATGGTTCTTTTCTCTAAATTTTATCAGCCCTTTATTCTCTGTTGAACCGGAAAGCAGTGTCGATTGGTTCAGCGGCTCGTACAACAGGGATGTACTCGGGAAGATACTTATCTCCCGCACCCAGTGGCATCCCTTTCCAGAAGTGGAAGACCGCGAGGGCTGGAACCTTGTCCCTGAGATGTGGAGGACTTTTCTGATTCAGGAAGGAGAGAAATACCTGTCCTTTAAATGGCCCGAGCTCAAGGCCACGCTTTTTCTTGAATTCGCCAGGGATGGTAACCGGAAGCGGTATGAGAATGAGCGATCGGGCCGGAGAACAGCTCTTTCCACTTTAGTGCTCGCCGAATGCGCGGAGGGCAAGGGCCGTTTCCTCGATGACATCGTGAACGGCATATGGGCCACCTGTGAGGAGTCCTACTGGGGAGTACCTGCCCACATCAGTTTGCAGAAAGCGGGCAAGGGGCTTCCGGATACCCATGAGCCCACTGTGGACCTCTTTGCCGGGGAAACAGCGAGCCTGCTTTCCTGGACGGCTTTTCTTCTGGGTTCAGAACTCGAAACAGTATCCCCCCTGATCCTGGAACGTATCCACCGCGAACTCGATTACAGGATACTCACGCCCTGTCTGGAGAGGACCGATTTCTGGTGGATGGGCTTCGGGGCCCGGAGGGCTGTGAACAACTGGAATCCCTGGTGCAACTCAAACTGGCTGACTACCGTACTGCTCATGGAAAGGGATGAGGGAAGGAGAATCCAGGCCGTAGAGAAAATACTGAAAAGCCTGGACCGCTTCATCGTGGTTTACGGTCCGGACGGTGGATGCGACGAAGGTCCCGGATACTGGGGCAGAGCCGCAGCTTCCCTCTTTGACTGTCTGGAACTTTTATTCAAAGCCACGGACGGAAAACTCGACGTTTTCAGCCAGCCCCTGATCGGAGAGATGGCCAGGTACATTTACAGGGTCCATATCAATGACCAGTACTTTGTCAATTTCGCAGATGCTGCCGCGATCGTCGCTATAGAAGCTCCCCTGACCTTCCGCTTCGGGGAGCACATACAGGATGAGATGCTTAAATCCTTCGCGAAATTCTCTGCGGACCTTGAGGGCAACAAAGGCATACACCTGTCCACCAGCATCGGACGGCTTCTGCCCGCGCTTTTCAATGTGGAAGCTTTCGAACGTCAGGGAGCCCGGGCGCCCCTTCTGCGTGATGTATGGCTGCCTGATCTTCAGGTCATAGCAGCAAGGACCAGGGCAGGCAGTCCTGAGGGACTGTACGTGGCTGCCAAGGGCGGGCACAACAACGAAAGCCATAATCACAATGATGTGGGAAATTTCATCATCTATAAAGACGGCCAGCCGGTGATCATCGATGCGGGTGTGGAAACCTATACTGCCAGAACCTTTTCCAGTGAACGGTACGACATCTGGACCATGAAGTCCAGTTATCATAATCTGCCTGCCATCTCAGGAATCGATCAGAAGGCTGGAATAGAATTCGCGGCAAGAGACCTGAGTTACCAATCCGACGCATCCCGTGCCCGCTTCCAGCTGGATATTGCCGGCGCCTATCCTGATGAAGCAGGAGTGCTCAAACTCGAACGGGCGATCGAACTGGTAAGAGGAAAGCATGTGACGGTCACGGACCGGTATAAACTGAAAAGCAAGCCGAAGGTGCTCACCTGGAGCGTCATGACACCGTGTTCCGTGGATGAAAAGACCGCAGGCCGGGTCCTTCTGGAAACGAAACCGGATGGAAAGGGCAAAAAAACCATAACCCATATACTCTACGATCCCAAAAAACTTGCTGTTCAGGTGGAATCCGTGGAAATTACGGACAACCGCCTGAAGTCTGTGTGGGGGGACCGCATTTACCGGCTGCTTTTCAAAGCACTTTCTCCCGGCACAGGGGACCGTCTTTCCCTCCGTTTTGAATAGCGGTTCGTGAAGGGGCCTTCAGATCCGGACAGGCTGGCCGTTACTCTGAATGCCTGCCGTTGCCGTATATATATGAACAAGGTGGTTCTGCTGATTGATTAAATCGACTCATTTTTCAAATGAAGGGAGAAAAATGAAGAAACAGGTTGCCATTATAACAGGACTCATACTCTTTATGAGCCAGACAATATTCATGCCGGTGTCAGCACAGACAGGAAAAGTCCTCCATTCATTCAAAGCACCCGGCGGATTCTGTACAGGCCTGACCTTTGACGGAAAGGTTCTGTGGACGGCCGACAGGAAGACAGACAAACTGTACGCTCTCGATCCTGAAAGCGGAAAAGTGATTAAGACCCTTGAATCGCCCGGCTATTTCCCTACCGGACTGGCCTGGGATGGCGAATTTTTGTGGAACGCGGACATACGCGGACGTTCGGATATTTCTGAAAACCTGGACGGGATGATTTTCAAGATCGATACCAGGGACGGCACGATACTGAAAACACTCAAATCGCCCGTTCCCAGCCCTCAGGGTCTGGCCTGGGACGGCAAAGCCCTATGGGCAGTGGATGAAACAAAAGACATCGTGGTCCGGTTCAGCCCTGAGGACGGAACCACGCTGAACGCGTTCCCCTCTCCTGCTTCAGATCCCAGCGGCATGGCGTTTGACGGCACGTATCTATGGATTTCGGACCGGGTACTGGATGAGTTTTACATGGTGGATCCCATAACCGGTTATGTGATCATCATCGCCCCTGCGCCGGGTTCCTACATACGGGATCTCGCTTATGACGGTGAAGATCTGTGGTGCGTTGATTTTCATGATGACCGCATTATCAGAATGCAGATCCGGGATAATGAAAAATTCATGATTTCCCGGGAACGAGAACAAAAGGTGACCTATTCGCATCAAACCAAAGTGTTCGGACCGGGCAAATTGCTGGAACTGGACGTGCATCTGGCTCTTCCGAAAGACAGGCCCAATCAAAAACTGATAGGAGATTTCCAGTTCTCCCCCAGTCCTGCCGGGATCATCACTGACAGGTGGGATCAGAAAACAGCCCATTATCACTTTTCAAATTTAGAGCCGGGAACCCGGCTGGATCTGGAGTACACCGTTACCTTTAAAACATGGTATGTCCGGTATTTTCTCTATCCGGAAAAAATGGGAAAGCTCAGGGATATTCCCAATGCAGTCAGAGACCGTTATCTGGCGGACGACGAGAAGTATCAGATCACCCATCCCATTATTCAGGCTGCGCTCAAGGAAGTGGTCGGCGATGAAACCAATCCATACTGGATCCTCCGCAGGATCCATCAGTACCTTATCGGACATCTGAAATACATCATGGACGGATACTGGGACACTGCACCCACGGTCATCAAAAACGGGCACGGCTCCTGTTCGGAATACACTTTTACCTTCATCGCCCTGTGCCGGGCTGCCGGACTGCCTGCGCGTTATGTGGGTTCAATCTGGAGAAGACAGGACGATTCCGCCATGGACAATGTGTTCCACCGCTGGGTGGAAGTTTATTTGCCGGATTATGGATGGGTGCCTACTGATCCCACACACGGTGACAGAACATCCCCCCGTGACCAGGCATTCCCGATCGGAATGTGCCAGAACGAAGCCCTGATCACCACAGAGAGCGGCGGAGGGTCCGAAACCATGGGCTGGACGTACAATTCCAACGAATCTTACAGGACCGAACCGAAAACCAATATCAATATCGAACATTTCGGCGACTGGCTGCCTGCTGAGCATCCTTCTTCTCCGGCAGAAAAATGACCCGAGAAAATCCGAAAAATGAACCGGGGAGTTGCGATTGGCAGCGCGAGGCTGTAAATTATCTCTCGACAGTTACAAAAAATGTATGGAATATGCACGAACTGGCGGGGGAAACGGAGAGACAATTTGATCAAAAAATACAACAATGATCGGGAGCTCTAGATCTTGGTCCGTTCTTTCATATTTCTCGGCAATCCGGGAAGCCAGTATGCCGGTACCAGGCACAATATCGGATGGATGGCAGCCGATGTCCTGGCTGACGCGCTTTCCCTGGGATGGCAGGGCAAGTTCAAAGGCTCTTTCGCCCAGGTGACAGTCAACGGAGAATCCCGCTTTTTTCTGAAACCTGAAACCTATATGAACAGGAGCGGAGAAAGTGTGGAGCTCCTGTCCCGTTTCTTTAAGATCGATGCAGAGGAAATGCTGGTGGTTCATGATGAAGTGGAGCTCGATTTCGGGATCATTGACTTCAAGAGAGGAGGAGGACTGGGAGGGCACAACGGACTTCGTTCAATATCCTCCAGGCTGGGAACCCGGGAATTCCTCCGCCTGCGCATGGGGGTTTCAAAGCCTGCGCATGGGAATGTCTCAGGATATGTACTGGGCTCTTTTGGAGAAGACGAGATCCCCCTGCTTCAGCGGTATATTGAAAAAGCCTGCGAAGCGCTTCTTCATTGCATGAACGAAGGATTCGATGCAGCCGCTTCCCTGTACACAAAAAAGCGGGTTGTGACGGTCTGAAGCCCTCTTTATCCCGGAAAGGAACTTGTACGCCGGCTGCCATTCGTTATTCATGATCGCTTTTTAAAATGCGGAGATGCTGTGAAACCGACCGGAAAAAATCCCATACATTTACTGAAATTCATTCAGACTGTCCTTCCTTTCGATCCGTCGCGGGGAGCGGGATTCTGGCGCAGGTTACTGCTTTTTTTGATAGCCGCTTCATTTATCACCCGCTGCTTCCCGCCTCCCGTGGGAGTGCCCGAGCGCGAGGAACCCATGATCAGGATAGGGATCCTGGACGGCGAATCCTCTGTCATGTTCTCAGCCGATAAATCTGTCGAGATCCTGGACAGTGACGGCATACTGATCACGGGCACTTCCGGAGCGAACGAGTGGAGGATTACAGTAAAAGATTTACAGCCGGGCCGCACGAGCTACATCCTCCTGCTTGGATCCGGAAAAAGCGAGGACGAAGCTTACGGGATCGTAAGATTCTGGAGAAGGAACGGATTCGACACTTATATTCAGCAGGCTTTTCAGCTCCCTCGATCGACCTCCATAGAGGGGAAATCCCGTGTCTGGAACGTATGCCTGAAAAAAGTGTTCGCATCGGCAGAAGAGGCTGTTCAGTACAAGCAATCCATGCCAAATTCCACGAGAGTATCCATCGCCCGGGAAGGATCCATATCGAGAGGAACCCTGGTCATAACAAATATGACCCGCGGAAAAGAATTCGAGACGCGGAAGGCGGTTTCCATCCGCGGAGGTCCGCTGACACTGAGCCGCGTCACTTACGGCGCAGGATTCCACTGGGAAAGCCAGGAAGACAGGACCTATCCCGAAATCCTCCATTTCGAACTGAACGATGAGGGGAAGCTCGTTGTCATCAACGAGCTTCCGCTCGAGGAATACCTTAAAGGAGTGCTTCCTTCGGAGATGAGCGCAGGATTCCCTCTGGAGGCGCTCAAAGCTCAGGCTATTGCCGCGCGCTGCGAGGCACTGGCTAAAAGGAAAACGGCTCATCCTGCCAGTCCCTATGATCTGTGCGCCAATGTGCACTGCCAGGTCTACAGCGGACTTACGAAAAGAGCGGAGTCCACGGACAGAGCTGTGGATCAAACAAGGGGAATAGCACTGTGGAAGGGAGAGATCTGCAACACGGTTTACTCGGCTGTCTGCGGAGGGCACGGTGAAGATTCGGAAAAACTTTGGGGAGGCGAGCGGAATTCCTATCTGAAGGGTACATACGATGGCACCCAGGCACTTGCAAGGTACGGTTCCCTGTCCGTTGAAAAAAATCTCCGGCGGTGGATTGATGCAAAGCCCCCGGCCTTCTGCAACACTCTGGGAGACATTCCCCCTGCGCTCGAGTACACCCGGAAATATTTCCGCTGGGAGGTGGTGTATTCTCCCGAAGAACTGCGCACTCTTCTGGAATCCACTACAGGACGCCAGGCAGGCGATATCATTGACCTTGTAGCTCTGGAGAGAGGCTCATCCGGACGCATACTCAGGCTCCGGGTGATCGGACAGAGGGATGAATACGAACTGGATGGAGAGCTGCGCATACGCAGGGCACTCTCGAAAAATACCCTTTGGAGCTCCTGTTTCTATTTTTACAAGAGAAGTCCATGGCAATATGTTCTCAAGGGCGCCGGGTTTGGCCACGGAGTGGGCATGTGCCAGACAGGTGCTGCGATGATGGCCCTCAAGGGCAAGCGGTTCGATCAGATATTGAAACATTACTACTCAGGATCGCAGATCCGCAGGATTTATTGAAATGAATACAGAAACCGTTAAAAAGGGATTCCGGTGCGGATATATAGCTATCGTGGGCAGGCCGAACGTGGGCAAGTCCACAATGATGAACGCCCTTCTGGGAGAGAAACTGGCCATCGTTTCCCCCAGACCCCAAACCACCCGGCACCGCATCATCGGTATCCTGAACCGGGACGACTGTCAGATCATCTTCCTGGATACACCGGGCATCATCGTTCCAAAATATCCCCTGCAGGAAGCGATGGTCAGGACCGCATATAAGACGATGGGGAGTGCGGATCTGATCCTCTTTATGATCGAGGCTTCCGGTATAACGCCTGAGGATGAGGAGGTCCTCGTGTCTCTTAAAGCGTATAAAGCCCCGAAATTCATACTCATCAACAAGATCGACCTTCTCCCTAAAGCCCTGCTCCTCCCCCTGATCGATACGCTGAATAACAGAGCGGTCTTTCAGGAGATCATCCCCGTATCCGCACTGAAAAAGGACGGGCTCGATCTTCTTGTCAAACTTTTACCGGAATCCCTGCCCGAGAGCCCCCCGCTCTTTCCCCGGGATCAGATCAGTGACGAACCCGAACGCTTTTTTGTATCCGAAATGATCCGGGAACAGATTTTTTACCTTTACGGTGAAGAGATCCCCTACGCAACAACAGTCCGTATCGAGACCTTCAATGAACGGGAAGGACGTCCTGATTTTATTCGTGCTGCCATACTCGTGGAGAGGGATTCCCAAAAGGGCATACTCATCGGCAAAGGCGGGCAGTCGCTTAAAAAGCTCGGCCAGCACTCGCGGGAGCATATAGAACGGTTCCTGGGAAGGCCCGTATATCTGGAACTCATCGTGCAGGTCAGCAAGAATTGGCGCAAGGATGCCCGCACCATCAGGGATTTGGGTTATTCATGAAAATCCTGTTTATCTTTGTGGACGGACTGGGGCTGGGAGAGAACGATCCGGGTCTCAATCCTCTGGCCCGAAATTCACTCAGTCACATCGGATGCTACGAGAAGGGTCAGCGGGTGAATCCGATCGCGGGAAACGGTTTTCTGGTTTCTCTGGATGCCAATCTCGGTATCGAAGGTCTGCCTCAAAGCGCCACAGGACAGACCTCTCTTCTGACAGGTGTCAACGCAGCCGCATTGCTCGGCAAGCACTTGCCGGCCTACCCGAACGAATTCTTGAGGAACATATTGCGCGAGAAATCAATCCTGAAACAGATACGTTCCCTGGGCCTGCGTCCCGCTTTCATCAATGCCTACCGTCCGCTCTTCTTTCGTCTGAAACCCAGAACACAGTGGCGGCTCTCGACCACTACTGTGGCAACCCTGGCCGCAGAGCTCCCTTTTTTCAGGATCGAAGATATTCTGAGAGGCCGTTCTATTTACCATGATTTCACGAACCAGTCTCTCGTTGACAGGGGTTTTAGCCTCCCTCTCTTTTCCCCCGCAGACGCGGCAGGGATTCTCGCGGGCGCCCTCAGAGAATATGATTTCATCCTTTATGAATATTTTCTTACGGACCATGCGGGACACAGTCAGGACATGGCCAGAGCGCAAAGGGAAGTTGACAAACTGGACAGCCTTATCAGGACATTGGTTGGAACGCTGGATCCCGAGGACACATTGCTCCTTTTTACCAGCGATCACGGAAATGTCGAGGACCTCTCGGTAAAGACCCATACCCGGAATCCGGTCCCTGCGATGCTCTGGGGTTCTTTCGCAGAAGAACTGGCTGAACGTATAAGAAGTATCGAAGATGTGACGCCCGCTCTGATCGACCGGCTGAAATGAACAGGCAGGAATGATTCATGACCGACCTTTATACAGCGCTTCGAAAACGGATGGACAAAGCTTTCATTGATTTCGGCATGCTGGCTCCTGACGACCGCATACTTGTGGGAGTTTCCGGCGGAGCTGACAGTCTTTCCCTGCTTCGGCTGCTGCACGATAAGTTCTATACTTCCAGGGCCTCGAGACTCATCGCTGTGCATGTGGATCTGGGATTTGACCCCCCTGAAACCGGCGCATGGAAAAATCTCGAAACGTACTTTCAATCGCTCGATGTTCCCTACCGCATCATACACACCCGGATCAGCTCAATCACTCTGGCGCCGGACGCAAAAAAGAACCCCTGCTTTATCTGTTCGCATAACCGCAGGAGAAAAATCTACGAAATTGCCCATGCCGAAGGCTGCAAAAAGATCGCGTACGGGCATCATAAAGACGACATCATCGAGACCCTGCTGATCAATATCATTTATGGCCGCAGGATCGAAGCCATGTATCCGGTACAGGAAGTCTTCAAGGGCAAAATGGCGATCATCAGGCCTTTCACCTATGTGGATGAAACGATGCTTAAACGTTTTGCAGAAGAGCAGGGACTTCCCGTACTGCCCAGGCAGTGTCCTGTGGACAGGCACAGCCGGAGACAGACGATAAAGGATCTCATTCAGGAGCTCCAGGCCAGAGAGCCCCATGCCAATATCCGCAACAACATCTTTAGATCCCTTCATCATGTGAACCTGCCCCGTTCGTTCAAACCGGGGCTGCAG
>CAYXFJ010000080.1:8455-11848 GCA_964464265.1 uncultured bacterium | reverse complement strand
TCAATATACATAGTATCTTCAAGCGTGTCGTATTCGAAACTACCTTTAAAAATGGGATAATTTTCTCGCATTCTCTGATGCTGCTTTTTACTTTCGGATCCATTCAAGACCTCCACGCTAAGAATGCAGAATAAACTAAAAGTACATACTAATATATGAAATCATTAATTTATTGTCAAGAAAAAAATAATTTGTACCCTCTCCCCTTCCCTCAGGAATGGAAATATTCTCATTGTTTTTATATCCCTTCACTTTCATTCCCATCCCTGGTTTTCAAGAAGCTGATCTTCAGGAGTTTCTCCGTACTGATGTGCCGGGCATCCGATAACAACCGTACGTTCTTTTACATTTTTTGTTACAACCGCTCCGGCTCCCACGACAGCATCCTCCCCAATCACTTTTCCGGGTAAAATGGTGGCGTTGGCTCCTATCCGTGCGCCTTTTTTAAGAATTACGCCTTTGAAATGTTTAAAACGCTCTTCTGATCTTCCGAGATAATTGTCGTTCGAAGTGGTTACCATGGGTGCCACAAAGCAGTAATCGCCGAGCTCGGAGTAAGCCGTAATATAACTGCCTGTCTCCAGTTTGCATTTTTTACCGATGCGGCATTTGTTTTCAACCGTCACGCCGCGGCCCACTATTGTGTATGCGCCGATATGCACGTCTTCCCTGAGCGCGGCACCGTCGGCCACGAGTACTCCTTTTTCGATCTCACAACCGGCATAGATCACAACCTGCGCCCCTACCATGCACTCATCTGCGATGTTTGCGGGTGGAAAGCCTTTCTGATCCTGAAAAATGGAGCGTCTGGCTCTCATAGGCTGTTTTCCAATGACCGTGTTGTCATCTATCCTGACATCACTTCCAATCTCAGTTCCTTCATGGATCACCACGTTGGATCCAATGGTGCAATTCTTCCCAATCCTGGCGTTCTCATGGATGACCACAAAATTCCCCAGCCGGGTGCCCTCGCCCACCTTCGCTGTTTTAGCAATGACCTGCAGCTGATCCATGCTATCCTCCGAGTATGACTCTGCTGTTTCTTTGTACGGGAAATGCCAGAAGGAGCTTTCAAAAGGATATTCTGTTCACGCTCCGCTTACCAGGTTTTTAAAGAGTTGAAGAAATAGGTATCGATGTCCGCTTCCGGCGGATTGGGTGGAATAAAATCCCCTTCCTGTATTTTATTATCTCCGAATTGATCGATGATTCTGGCCGCAGTCTTTCCCTGGACAGTTTTGACGATCTCGACCATTCCGATGGTTTCGAGACCGCCTTCCGTTTTCCGGTGAACCTGAAAACGGTCTCCTGTGATGTTTGTTTGAGACCCGCCGGAAAGCAGCACGTAGGGAGGGGCAACGCGCAGAACCTTGACATATACATTTTCCTTTGAGACACTGACACTTTGAAGCTCAAGTGGAGCGGTTTGTTTGGGCGGGAGAATGCTGATCCTGTCTCCCACAAGTATCCTGTAGGGTTTTGTGAGCCGCATGATCCGTCCGGCTGCCTGACCCTTCTGGAACCGTACCAGCTTGATAGTACCAATATTGATCATCCTGCCTTTGATCTCTCTTTCGATCCTGATCTCATCCCCGATATTCCCTATTTCCCTGTCTGTATCGAGCAGAACATAGGGTTCCTGAACCCTGACGACCTTTTGAGCAAAAAGTCGTGTACAGCAGAAAAGACAAGAGAGGAGCCACAAAGAGATGACCGTTTTCTGGTTCTTCATGATACCGTTCCTATTTAAATGCACCCGTAGAATAGCATTCCTGTTTTTTTACGCTTAGAAATCGTACCTGAACGTGAGTCGGAGCAGGGGAACCGGTTCAACTCCGATCAGACCGTCGACCCAGAGACCTCTGAAGGTGGGAATCCTGAATCCAAGATTCACCTTGGGAAAAGGGATGTTCTCCAGAGGTTCGCCCTCGTCTTCGCTGTCAGCCGGTCTCAGCTCATCCATCAGGCTGACGGAAGCGCCCAGATAGAGATACGTGAAATCCAGCCCCAAACCCGCACCCATCCGAAACGTCATTCCCCTTAATTTATCATCAATAATATCCGAAATCAAGCCCCCCTCATATTTTGTATATCTTAAGACGAGATTGAAAAATCCCCCCCCGATAACCATTCCCACATTCAGCGCGGATGGAAGCTCAAGCACGGATGCATAATGGTTCACATCGATATCCCGCTGGGTCAAGGTCAGCTTGGACAGATTGATTTTCGTGGGATCGAGAAGGTCACCCATGCCATCCCCCTCCCCATCGCCGCCCCCATCTTCGAACTTAATGAAATCGATCCGGTTGTTCACTGTAGAATCCAGTCCGGTAATTTCCATTTTCGGCGGGACACTATAGGTCAGGCCGATCTGAAATCGCCTGGTTATCCTCTGTACGACCCCGAGCTTGTATCCCCAGCCTGAACCGGTGAACTCCGCTTCGAACGACTGGTTCAAATCGTTTTGTTCCCCGCCGGCAAAATCGATTTTTGGATCGTAAGGATCATTGAATACATATTCACTGCCGGACATTTCGATGATACCGTCAATACTTGCATGTGCCTTGGACCATGCTCTTATCCTGTAACGCTGTAGAGAAGCACCCAGGGCCATTCCCCTGAAAAGTTCGCCTCCCAATCCGATGACGAATTGATTGCTGCGGAGTTGAAAAAGAGCATTCAGGTTCGCCCATGTACGCATGTGTATGTGGCGCATCTCCCCTTCCAGCTCCTGCTCAATATCAAGCGCAGCCTCGATTCCTGTCCCTTTGATTTCCAGATCCATAAGAAGGGGAGTTGAATAACCGAATCCGACACCGAACGGTTTCCCGAGAATCCGGAATGGGATTGCCAGCCCGAAACCCGATACACTGGACTGAAAACCGACCTGCGGCCTGATGACCGGGTATCCTATTCCGGTCTGAGCAGTACCACTTTCCTCCACCATATCATCCATGGCTTCTTCCACAGGCCCTTCCACATCTACATATTCGGAGATATCCTGAAGGAATCCAGGCACATAGTCAAACACGATGCTTCTCTTTTCCAGGAATGCCAGGGCAGCCGGATTCCACATCAGTGCACTGGCATCGCTTTTGGGATAGACCACTCCCTCACCGAGCAGACTGGCTGTGGAACCGAATCCGATCAAAGAGCCGCAGAGCGTGAAGCGGGTCTCAATGCGGTTCACAAACAGATCGGTTATGGGGTGATCCGAATCGTTCTGGGCCTGAAGCAGGCCGGCCGCCAATGTCAGCAGCCATGTACAATAGTTACGTTTTTTCATAGTTTAAAACCATATTGAGGTTGAGATTCTGGGCGTCGTGGCCAGAAAGTGCGTCTGATAAGCAAAATCGAAACGTATTCCGAAACGCGTCCGGAAATACTGAAGGC
>CAYXFJ010000080.1:8070-8441 GCA_964464265.1 uncultured bacterium | reverse complement strand
TCCATTTTCGGTTTGGATCCAAATCAAAAGACTGTGACCATCCGCCCCGTATAAATATCAGTTTAAAAATCCTCCACTCTAAACCTGCCGCAATCCTGTCATGATTATCCTCATGCATGGCCACATCCCAGTCCATGACAAAGACAAGGTTTGGATGGGCCAGAAAAGCTGTTCCCAGTATCAGTGCGGATGGAACGGGTTCACTGTACTGGTCGTTCCGTGTCTGATTGTCATAATTGACAGTATTCCATGCATCCCTGTACAGAAGACCCAGGGTCCAGCGGGTGGCAAACTTCCAGCGGAGACCGAGATCAACACCGTCGCGGTCTTCGAGCAGCGCGGAGATGAGCCGGCCCCGCATGGGGCGGGGG
>CAYXFJ010000080.1:0-8046 GCA_964464265.1 uncultured bacterium | reverse complement strand
AAAGAGGCAGTGCGCACTTTCAGGGTGAGTCCTGCGGAAAGATCTTTAAGACCCGGACTTAAGACGGAGAACCGCATACCCGCTGATGCCAGGATAGTAGTCTCTCTCAGAACGTCATCACCCGAAGTCAATACCGATACGCCGAATCCATAACGTTCATCGAAGCCTGTGGCTCCTGAAAAGAGAAGATACGGGATGATATTGAACTGTTTGGCATACATGGTGCTGATCTGCCAGCCCTTTACATAGGGAAGACAGCCGGGATTCCAGATCACGGCAAGCGGATCACTGGCAAGGGCGACGTACGCACCTCCCATGCCCAGAGGTCTTGCCCCGTATCCGATATCCACGAATGCAGACGGGATCTGGCATGGAGCCTTTGCTGCCAGAACCAGAAACGTTAAACCTGCCAGCTTTCTACACAGGTGACGGTAATCAACGGTCTTCCATCGCACGTTCGTTCATCCTATATTAGTAAATAATTTTAAAAAGCCTCATTCTTTTTCACTTGATCAGAACAACAGCCTTCAACTCCTTTACAGTGCCCCCTCCATCCTTGGCTTCGAAATAGAGAATGTATCTTCCATTCAGTGCCTCATTCCCGCTGTCCGTCTTCCCATCCCACAGAACATGGCAGACTTCGTCTTTGGGCATGCTTTCCTCGATCATGAGATCCCTGACCAGGTCTCCGGCCATATTGTAGATTTTGACCGTCAGAAATACTCGGGTTGAGACCTGTGAGGTCGGCATAAGGGATATATCCAGCGGAGCCACCAGTGGGGAGAAAGGATTTGGTTTCATCTCCATATCCTGAATTCCAAGGGGTAGCGAGGGTGCCATGACCGCATATTGAGCAAGCAGTTCTGTCTGGAAAGTAAGTGAACTCGTCTGCATGGTCTTGAAGGCATTTTTGCCGAGCGGATTGAGCGTACTCTCAACGATCTTCCACTTGAGAAGAGACCTGTCCCACCACCCTATGACACACCCGGATGGAGCATCTTCCGGTATGGGAAGAGTGATGGACATCATCCGTTTGAGTGTCTGATAGGAAGGCTGCAGGGCGTACACTTTGCCGATGACCCTGTACTGGGTCATTACCTTTTTTGAATGGGGGATATCGGGATTCGTAACGCTGAAGTTGATCGGCTGAACGACCGGATCTGCGAGGAACTGAAAGGAAGCGCCCTGGTAATCCTGGAGCGTCACAGCTGCTGAACCCGGGCTGACATTGATCACCACTTTCACTTTCAGGGAATCCGTAGCCCCGGTGTAATTATCCGTTAACAGTATCCACAGGGAACCGATATAATCGGACCTGGGATACGCCACGCCATTCACGGATACGGAATCCACTGCTTCAAGCGGGCTCGCGGACCACAGAGGAGAGATGGACATATTCCGGCCGTCCGCAGTGACAGCCGAATAAGTGAAAACGCCGCTGCCGCCGCTGATAATGGAGGATGGTCCGGAAATGTTGAGAGCTTTCAGCACTGCTTCTTCAAGAATGAAATTCACACCTGTGATGTTACCCCCGCCGGAGAGATTGACTTCCCTGAAAGAAGGATCGCTGATATATCCTCCCTTGTCTGCGGAAACATAATAACTGCCGGATGGAAGCGACTGTACCAGAAAAGTACCGTTCGCTGATGTGGCGCCTGAATACTGGCTGCTTCCACTTTTAATGCGTATGACTGCTCCTGCAATCACTCCCCCCCCCTTCAAACTGACAGTTCCGGCTACAGAACCATAAATGCGCTGCAGACCGAAATTAGTGGTATCCGCCTTGAG
This sequence comes from uncultured bacterium, assembly GCA_964464265.1. Lineage (GTDB taxonomy): Bacteria > Zhuqueibacterota > QNDG01 > QNDG01 > DSAB01 > CAYXFJ01. Next base: position 6,258 of record CAYXFJ010000080.1, on the reverse strand, counting down.
AGAAGAAACATTCGTACGGACTGAAGAGCGGTAGCCGCTCCGGGTAACCGTCATCGTGTACGGATAGAGCATGGGGAGCTGGCTGATTTCATATACACCTGTACTGTTCGAGTAACCGCGTTTCTCATTGCCGTGTGCGTCTGAAACGGATATGCTTGCAGAAGATAATCCCTGCCCTGTTGCCGCATCCTTTATTATTCCCCAGAACTTGCCCGTATTTTTTATCAGAATCAGACTGAGACCGACGCTGGGTGTGATCACCGTCGTATCCTTCTCGGACGTGTATCCCGACTTGCTGTACGTAACAGTGTATTCACCCGCAGGTACAGGATCGAACCGGAAAGAACCATCGCTTGCCGTGAGTTTTGTAAATTTCTCTTCTGTTACTGCATGATTGATAATGACAGAGGCTTCCACAACCGGATTCGTGCCGTCCGAAACCACACCGGCCACAACTCCAGCATATTTCCTCATTCCCACATTCACTTCGGTTGTCTGGTTGCCGGTCATAAAAATACCCGTGATGAGCGTATCCGAAAATCCGGTTTTCCTGACAAGCATCGAGTACGTTCCCTCAGGCAGAAAATTCTGCCCCAGATCGTTTACAAAGGAATAAGCACCTGTCGCGTCATTTGACTTCACCTCGCCTATAGTACCGGAAGCAGCAAGCAGCTGCAGCGTCGCTCCTGCAATGAACTGGCCATTTGAACTATTATAGACCTGTCCCTGCAAACCGGAAAAATATGTATTCAGTGTGAGATTGAAGTTCGTGCGGTTCTCCCCCGCGGAAAGGGTTACTGATACTGTTCCTGCAGGGAAAAGATATCCTGTCCTGGATGCAATGACCTGATAGGATTGAGTGGTATTCGGCAGTCCCAGGACATAGGTCCCGTCCGCACGGCTGAAGGTGGAATACGAAGCTCCTGTTACGGATGCAGTGACCTTTACAGATGCCACGGGTCTCTGGGACTGATCCCTTACAGTTCCGGAGAGACTTCCGGTATATCTGACAAGTGAAAAATCCTTTGTGACGGTCGCACCTGCATTAAGGACGCCTGTGGCCTGTTTTCCAGTACTGTAACCCTGTTTCGACACATTCAGGGTGTAGCCTGAGGCAGATGGAACGATCTCGAACTGATAGGTCCCGTTCGTTTTCGTGGTAGTCGAGACATCCTGATCTTCAATTTCAACGAGGGCTCCGGATAAAGCGGCATTCGTTCCGGATTCTTTTACTGTTCCCTGAATACGTCCGATATTTCTCGTCAGGGCAATATTCTTGCCTTCCAGAACCTGAGCCTGACCGATGAGCACTTCGAGTGTATCCGAACGGAATCCGGATTTCACAGCGTACACGGAATACGTACCTGATTGCACATTGATGGAATAATACCCGCTGTTATCTGAAACGGTCTCTGCAGTCGTGCCATTGACAGCGATCACCCTTGCCCCTGCAACACCTGATGAGGAGATCACAGTGCCCTTGATCACACTGGCATTGGGATTGAGTATGAAATTGACCCCGTCCACAGCCTGACCCGGTGCCAGGGTCACCTGTTTCGGATCAGGGCTCAGATAACCGGTCAGAGAGGCCGTAACCCGGTATGTCCCTGGAGAGATATCCATACTGTACCTGCCGCTCGAACTCGTTGTCGCCGTTTTGCCGTCAACACGAACAGTTGCATCCGGAAGCGGTGTGGTACCGTCACTGGTCACAAGGCCGGATATGCTTCCGTCGTTCAGCACGAGAGAAAGAACAACTCCGGATACGCTCTCACCTGCGCTCAAAGAAGCTTCCACAGGTTCCTCGAAACTGTATCCCTCCTTGCCTGCCCGCAGGCTGTAATAACCAGCCGGTACGGACAGGTTGAACTGCCCGTAATTATCGGATACCGCGCTGATAACGGCTCCTGAAGCAGGAACAGCTTCGACCGCTGCCCGTGGAATCACATGGAGACCGTCTGAAACACTGCCAATGATCATGGAGGCTGACGGTGCCATTACCAGATTAGGGGTTATTTCGAGCTTCTGTCCCTCCGACACGGAGACCGTGCGGGGCTGGGGCGGACTGAATCCGTTCTTGGTGACTGTAAGGGTCCAGGTTCCTCCTGTTACGGAGAAAGAGAAACGGCCATTGGAGTCTGTGGATTTCTCCTGCCTGTTTTCATTCCTTGAAATAACAACCTTTGCACCGTACACAGGCTGGTCAGAGGTGTTGACCACTGTACCCAGCACCTGAGCCGTGTTTATAGTGAGCCTTATCACTGAGGGCAGCGCTTTCACTTCCCCGGACTGGACAGATACGGATACCGGTGTATTGCTCTGAAATCCTGTCTTCGATGCAGTGACAAGCCAGGGGCCGGGTGTAAGACTCACGCTGAATTCACCCGCCTGATTCGTAAGCGTAGTCCTTACAATATCCGCATGAAGGCTGTGCTGTACCGAGACAGAGGCCCCGTGAATCGGCACGGATCCATTATCCGTCACCTTTCCGGTCAGCGTGGATGGATCAGGTGTCATGCGGAAATTCGCATTGACCGTCTGGCCCACTGCAAGGGTCAAAGTCTCCTGATAAGGAGAGAATCCATCCTTGCTTGCTTTGAACATATAGGTTCCGGGCGCAAAAACGAGATTTGACCGGTTGCCGTTCTTGTCCGTGGAAAGGGGCAGTCCCATATCCACGCCTGTGACCGCATCATAGCTGACGGTTACTCTCGGCAGTGCTATGTCATCCGATGTTGCCTGAGTTCCGCGGTTGTCCAGAGTTTTAATATTTAATGTGCTGAAGGGGGCGTTATAGGAGAATTTTCTCGATTCGCTGGGAACTTCAGCACCGTCCGCTGCAATAGCGCTTACTTTCCATTGATAGTTCCCCTTGACCAGAAGATGGGCTGCATCGTAGTCAAGAAGGGTGTTCGTTGTTGTGATTTCGTTCCCCCAGATCGGACGGATGACCTCTATTCCCTCCTCCAATTCAATCTTGAAGGGATAGAAATTGTAACCCGCGGCTCCGGATACCGCATTCCAGCGGAAACGCAGAGTGCTGCCTTCGAGTACAGCATTGGCCGCCGGGCTGACCAGCTGGGGCGGCTGGAGGGAAGACAGAGGAAGATTGATCTTGAACTCGCTCAAGCCCGACTGTACAGTGGAAACCAGTTCAGGTCCGTTGCCATAACAGTTCATCACGATCCACCAGTAGCTTGCACCGCGGTTGAGCGGGGCCGGGAAGCTCGTGAATGTACCGCTCGGGTCAGGGTCACCGTAGGGGACGCTGTTTTCAGATGTGAGTACCGCCCAGATGGGATTCGCACCCTCGATCGAGAAGTCGCCGGTTTCCGGATCTTCGGTCACAACAGGCTTCTGGTCCGTCATGATCAGAAAGTAGTAGGGAACTCCCTGGACCGGTTCCCATTCGAAAACCGGGCTCAGCTGGGTGATGTTGCCCACAGGGCTGATCATGGTTGGAGCCTGAGAGGATTCGATGATTATCGGGAATTCATCACTGGAAAGCCCGGCACTCCTTATTCGGCAGAAATACAATCCCAGCCCCATCCCCTGCTCTGCAGGTATGAACCGTACTGTATTGGTGGTCCCCTGCTCCGTAATGGATCCCGTATAAAAGCCCGGGACCAGCCCGTACTCGAGGACCCCGGAACCTGCTACAGGCTCAGTCCATGAGATAGCCACTTCCCGGTCATGCTTGTAGAAATTCCGGGTCGAAGAATTCAGAAAAGGCTTGTTCGGCGAGGGCAGTACATACACGTTCCACCGCTGAAAGTCACGTATGGATGTGTTGGCATTACTGACTTCGGCCTCGTACCTGTCCATCAGGCTGGACTGAAGGGGATACACATACTGATAGGTACCGCCGCTGGCCCCGCTGATGACGGTCCCGTTCCTCCGCCAGACGACCGTTCCGATATTACTGCCCTGTACCTGCAGCCTGAGTGTCTGCCCTCCATAGATTGTTGTATCGTATTTTGGATTGTAATTCGTGATCATGGGCGGCTCATATCCCGCAATACTGCTCGTGACCGTAACTGTCCGGGAACTGTTGGAGGGCACATCGACATGGATGTAGAATACTCTCTTGTTCTGTCCCCCTTCTGAATAGGCGACCTGCTGAAGTGTAGTTCCCCCGTCCACCTGGAACAAACCCTGGTCTTTCAGGTTCAGTTTTACCATCAGATCTTCCAGATCCACATCGTTCTGATTGGTGATGGTCGCCTGAACTTTCCAGGAAGTTCCGTCATTGGCAGGTGCGATATTGGTGCGGAGATGGCGGAATTCAAGGACCGGATTCGAAACGATTCTTCCATTCTGCACTTCGATCAGCCTGTATTCGCCATTGTCGTTCATCGTATAGGATGTATTCAGTTTCGAAGCGCTTCTCAGACCGGTAAAATCCTCTCCGTTGAGATGAGTATGCCCGTATACGATGCCGTCCACAGCATACTGATCCACAAAATCGCCTGTAAGCTGACGGGATTCGTCATAATGTGTGAAAATGATCCTGCCCGTTTCACCTGCCTGAATGGATGTATTGAGATTACCTGTCAGCCAGCTCATCTGATCTGCTGTATATGTTTTTGAAGGGATATCATACATTTCCAGCCCGACGAACCGTGTATTGCCGTATAAAAAACTGTAATTCATATCCGTGCCGAAATACCTGTACCAGAAATCGTGTCCGTTATACCAGAGATCATGGTTCCCGCCCGTGATGAACATGGGGACCCTGCTCTCCAGAAGCAGTTCCTGTGCAGTCTGATACTGGCTCTCGTTCTGGCCGTTATCCACCAGATCTCCTGTCTGGAGGATGAACTCGGGATTGATGAGGTTTATTTCCTGCAGTATCTGTCTGAATTCCGGGATCGTATTGGGATCGTCATAGAATCCGACCCATGCAACGGATGGCAGATGACAGTCAGGAAGATGAATGAAGGTGAATGCGGGTTTATATTGAGAAAGTACCCTGACGCTGTTTTTTGAAACATCATCAATACTCGCACTCTGCGCCCTGATCCTCAGATCATAGAGTTCGAAGGGAGCATTTGCGGGAACCGTTACCAGCAGCGTCCTAATGCCGCTCGTGTATCCCCCTTCTGTCAGCGTAAGGTTGAGAAGCGTATAGGGCATGGTGAGCGTGGCCTGCCAGTCGTGGACCGATTGACCTGCCTTGCATCGAACGGTAAAACTCTGCCCGGGTAAAACCAGGGCCGGCCGGTTGATGAGCGGAAATTGAATCACACTCAGTGGGTCACTGGCGTTCAATATGACTGGATACACCGCAAGGACCAGCAGGATGACCCATCGCCTCATGAACATGGGGACCGGGAAGAGACATAGTTTTCTGGATGCCAAGAGCAACCTCTCTGCTTTATTACGGTAGATATCAAAGGGTTGAAAAAACCATGGGATGAAAGAAGGCACGCCGATTTTATGGTGCAGATGTAAAATATCACCCCCAGGGCATTGAATTAACAATAATTTTACCTGTTCGTCATCTTAAAAGTGTACGCGCATTTTCTATTTTTACAAGCTGGATAGCTGAAGAATCCTGCACGCGATTTAAATGCCAGAAAAGGCAATTCTTATGCCAAACAATCCTTCCTTTGACAGTATTTTTCCCTCTCTCCTGCGGTAAAAAGCCATTTGCAATAGAATCAAGGAATTATTTCATTGTAAAACGGGCTGTTTATTTTTTTTTATCCTTATTATAGGCTACGTGGAATAGCTCACAGGGGTTGTTTTTCGTCCACCCCGGCGCTTTTTCTGGATAACCGTCATAAAGTTTCATCACTGCATGAATGTACGAATCGAGAAAGTATATTATTTTATTCAACAAGTCAAGCTATTTTTAAGAAATTAGCACTGGCGAAAATATCTGTCCCAATCTGTTCAGAAAAGTATCGATTTTTTTATCTGGATTGGTTATATTGATTCTCACAATGGGGCTGCTTTTATAGTACAGGATTTCTCATGAATTCCGCAAGAATCTGGCTGATCGTTTTTCTTCTTTTGCTGCTCCTCTCGCTTTCCCTATTTACGGTCGTCGACCATCCCTGGTTATATCTGGATGAATGTATTGCCTATCCTGAATCACATGACGGTCAGATCGTTACCCATTTCAACGAAGCACGCATCGGGGAAATATACCCTGACGGTTTTTTGCTCGTTCAAAAGGGTCCTTCGATACGTGTATACTCCGATACCGTGGGTCTTAAGGAGGGTGAATACGTGAGCCTCATCGCAGTTTTC
>CAYXFJ010000079.1:332-11926 GCA_964464265.1 uncultured bacterium | reverse complement strand
TGGCGAGGCCGTTCTGGGTGACGCCGTAGCCGGCGCCGCCGCCCACGACGATCACTTCAGTGACCTGGCCAAGCGCGTCGATGGTGCAGTAGGCGCTGGCGCCGGCGCCCGTCAGGCTGTCAATCAGTGCGACGGCCATGTCGGGATTTCCTGAAATGATGAAATCCGCCGCCCTGTCGAGAACCTGGTTTTTCTTGAGATCGTTCCCATCATCCTGTCTCGATTCATAGATGCGGAAAGGAAGTGTCAAATCCCTGTTCACATAAGGCAGGGCCGGATTCGCGTTTGCCCGGATTTCGTCCTGAATGATTTCAAGATAATGATACCCGTATTCCTCCGTGGGTTCGATCATGGTTCCTTCGCCATAGTCATTCCAGGTAATGAGCTGTACAATATCCGGCTCCTGGTCAAGCGCGCGCTGCAGGGTGTATCGAAGGGTCTCCCCGTCCTGCGGATCAAGAAAACCGTATCCATCGCTCACGCCGGCTTCCTTATACACATCGTCAAATCCGGGAAAAGCTCCGGCTACCAGATATTCCCAGGCTGCGGCCTTTTGATAAAATTGATTGAGATACTCGTTCAGCGCAGTCTGCGTCAGAATGCCGCTGGCATTTGATTTCCACATCGGAGGCCATGGGTATGCCCCGGCCGCTGCCGCCCAAAGTCTGTTGTCCAACGTGAAAAACAGGGGCTTCTCCGGGAGTTCCGAGAAAAGGGTTTCCCAATCCGAGCTTTTAGAAAAATACCGGGGTCCGAATGTCAACAGCACAGGCCGGCCGTCCAGCTTGAGATAGGAATCCTCGCTGAACCAGTTATCCTGCATGTACTGCATGACTTCCTTTCCATGCACCTGTGCTTCGGAGGATTCCAGATGCCCGTTTTCAACCATATGCAAAATGGACTGGTCCTCGTACACGATCGCGAAAAACAAACCCGCCCGTTTGATCGCATCGAAAAGCGCCAGGGTCCCGTCATTCAACACCGCATAATCCCAGAAATCCTCCATCCCGTACCAGTCCACCAGCACCCCGTCTATGCCTGCAATTTTCATCAACAGGACCTGGTACTCCAGCATATCCTCATCCTGAGAATCATAAGGACCCGTCATGGGATAAAAATTCGAGGCGATATCCCGCCTTCCATTCTCGTCCATGCTTTCCGGATCGAAGTGCCGCATGGTCCAATGATAACCCCAATATCCGCATACATCCGGAGTCTGATGCCAGGGCATGAAATGGGCGATGAACAGGGGACGTTTCCCCTCCTGAGCATGGCCGAAACCCGGATTGAAGATGGAAAGAAATAGGATACTGCCTGACAGCATGAACATCTTCAGGATGGTCGTTGATTTCATCTTATGCCTTTGTGCATGAAACGACAGTCGAAGCTTAAGAAATGATATCCCCAATTGCAAGAAAATAAAATCAGTCATCGGGTCAGGTTTTCTGGTGTTTCTTCCTCGCTGCAGGAAAAAGGATGTTGTTGAGTATGAGCCTGTATCCGGGTGAATTCTGATGCAGAGAAAGCTGGGTTGGAGGATCCCCGACAAAATGCTGGTAATCTTCAGGATCGTGGCCGCCCAGAAAGGTGAACGTCCCCTGTCCGATGTTCCCGTGTATGTATTTAACCTCGGGCGCATCGGCCTTTTCCGCCATGATGACCACCGATGTTTTGATCAACGCCTTTTGAAATCCGGTCGTCTGCCCCATGAAATTATGCACCACATTGGCATGGTTTTGTGTAAGCATCGTCGGTACGGGATCGTATTTTGCTGAAAATTCAAAAAGTGTGAAATAATCATCCGAACCGTCCCTGGACACTCCCTGTTCGCGGGGTGTCGTATCGATATTGGAAAATTCATACAACAATGGATCCGGATAGATTTCAAAGTTTTCGAAAGCATAGCAGAGATCAAAATCTAATTGTGACTGATACCCGGGATCCACGGGATCGCCGTCGAAAACGGTTTCGCAGATGTCGGTGCCTGCAGAAGCCAGCGCAATGTCATACGAGTCGGTCGCCGAACACATGGCAAACAGAAATCCGCCCCGGTACACATAGTCATGAATGGCTTTTACCACCGCGAGTTTCAACCGGGATACCTTGTGGAATCCAAGCCGCTGGGCTTCGTTTTCGAGCAGGTTCTGCTGTTCGATGTACCATGGGGCATTTCTGTAATTGGCATAAAACTTACCGTACTGGCCGGTAAAATCTTCGTGATGGAGATGAAGCCAGTCGCATTTATCCAGTTTCCCGGTCAAAACGCCTTCGTCCCAGAATGTTTCATACGGTATTTCTGCATAGGTCAAAGCCAAAGTGACTGCATCGTCCCAGGGCTTCTGATTCGGGGGTGTGTAAACGGCGATTTCGGGATTTTTCTCCAGAAGAATGGCTTCCATGTTGGCGGTTTCTATTTCCCCGTGAATCCGGGCTTGTTCGGATCCTTGTATCACCTCGAATGCCACGCCCCGCTTTCTGCATATTCTGGCCAATGCGTCGCTGTATGCCATGGAAAAGGATCCGCACCGGTAATTGAGAAGCCATTCGACATTGACGCCTTTGGATAAAGCCCAGTATGCAACCCCATACGCCTTCAGATGATCCGTCTGCGTGAGGTCCATCGGGATCATCAAGTTCTGGGAAAACAGGGTCGTTGTCAAGAGTGCCGGAAATAACCATCGGCCGGTCCGAATGTGCATCACTCCTCCAAACTGCGAATGCTTTGCCGGCCCCGGTCCAGAAAGAGACTCTGCGGGTATTTTTCCAGCAACTTTTCATATACCGCCACAGCCTCTTCTTTCTCCCCTTTGGATGCCAGAATTCCGGCAGCCTGATACAATGCCTGATCCGCCCAGATACTGGCCGGATAACGATCCGTCAGATTCATAAAGGTTTTAAAGGCAGCTTCCTTTTTACCCATGTCCGCTTCAATACAAGCTTTCTTCCATAAAATGCGGTCGACGGCGGAACCTCCGGCAAGGAAGAAAGCGAATCCAAAATGGTCCATGCCTGTTTGTAATTCCCCTGTTTTTCAAGGAACCAGGACCGGGTGAAAACCAACAGAGCTCCTGAATGCCGCTTTCCGTACTGTTCCAGAAAAATCCTCAAGGAGAGGGCATCCCCGAATCTGGGTTGTTCCAGTGCTTCCCGGTTCGATTTCAGTTGATCCAGTTCCTTCAACCTGCTTACCGCCTCTTCGAACCGCCCCTGCATGGCCTTCAACTCAGCCCATCCATAAATGGCCTTTATCCACCTATCACCCCTTTCGTCCCCGCTGAGCTCCAGAATAGCAGAATATTCCTTTTCCGCTTTTTCCAGATCTCCCTGCATCAAGCGGCAAGCAGCCGATTCCAGCCGGCTCTCCCTGCCCTCTCTGGACTTTGGATAACGCTCGCCCAATGTAAGGAAAGTCGATTGGGATGCTTCCAGGTTCCTCAACGTATCCCTCTGGATCAAGCCCTTCGAGTAGAGCGCTGTTGGAGCAAGAGGACTGTTTGGAAAATCATTGGCGATCCTGTCAAATAGTGCCTCCGCTTCCGCCCACTGTTTTTGATGCTGGCGGGTTTTTGCGAGTCCGAACAAAACGGCATCCGTCTTTTTGTATTTTGGATAGCGGAGCAGTATGTCCTCGTACGCTTTTCCCGCCGCCTGGATTGCGCCTTGACGAAATGCCGATTCGGCAAAATCAAAATAAACTTGGCCGTCGGAAGGGTCCAGCGCACTCTGTATCCTGACCGTCCGCAAAGCCTCGTCAAACTGGCCCGCCTTTAAATAAACTCTGCTCAACAATCCGTATAAAACCCTATTGTCCCTGTGATTGGCCAAGGCCTCTTCGAGAACATCGGTAACATCCCTGGACACCCTCCTTGAGTTGGGATAACGCATGAACTCTCTTTCAACGTAGGCGCCTTCTTTGGGACTTTCGAGCACGTAAAGTACCAGCTCCTTTGCGGCGTCCCTGTATCGGATCAAAGAACCATAAAGGCTGGCGAGGTTGACAGCAAAAAGACTCTCTTTCTTCAGACGATCTCTTGCCATCTGGTAAACCAAGATGGCTTCTTCCAGCAACCGCTCTTCGATCATGCATCCGGCTACCATGGAGTAACGGCTCAAGTCCCTCGGATTCTCATCCAAAACATCCTGCCAGATTTTTAAGGCCTTGTCGCTCTCCCCGAGCCTGTAATGCATTTGGGCCGCCTCAACCCGGGTTCTGGTATCCGGAAAGGTTCTGATCCGCGCGTCCAACAAACCCAGCGCCGATTTATAATCCCGGCTTGCCATATAGAAACGCTTGAGTTCAGAAAATACTATTTCATGACCCGGATGATCACGGTACAATTTTTCCAGGGCTGTGCGTGCGGATGAGGTATCCCCCGCCAGCAGGACAGCCCTGACTTTTTGAATATCCCTCGACAGATCCTGGTTTTGAGGAAAAGCGGATCCTGGATTAGATATCCAGAACACAAACAAGAACAGCCGCAAGCATCTCAGGGAGAGACCGCTACCCATTTCTAATCCCCCTCCGGTTCCCTGGACAAGGCTTCAAAGTACTGGCGGATGAGCATCTCATAATCAGGCGAATATCCCTCCCTGCCGAGGCGTAGAAGATCCCTTCTGACCCTTTCCATCCATTCCACGGTTGCCGAAGTGACCGGGCCGGGACTGCGCCGGATGATATCTGTGCCGGTCGTGGCTTTTCTGTCCCTGCTGAAATCACGCTGGTTCAGGGATTTTTGAGCATCCAGGAGGCGTGAAAGAATTTTTTCCTGCCTTTCCAGAGTATTCTGCCCCGGCCGACGGCGGTTTAAATCCTCCAGCACGCTGCCCATTTCTTGAGCGACATCATCCAGCCTGCCGGTTATATTAGACATCTCCCCGTGATCGCTGATCAACTTTTCAAGATGCTCTTTGATTGCCCTCTGCTGGGCGGCCAGCCTCTGCATGGCCGCCTGTGCCTGAGGCGACAGGCTCCCCTGTCCCAGCAGGTCCATCAATGCCCTGTTAAGCGCGGCCTGCTGTCCCCCGATCTGATCCAGCCCTGCAAGGAAGTCCTCCGCAGCCGAACCGGATTGTCCGTCAAGCCCTTCCGAAACCTCCTGAATGGCCAGCACCGCCTGGTGCACCAGCCCGGAACTCCGCGCCTGTTCACCCGTGACGTTTTGGTCCGATTGGCTGAGCGCCTGCATGGAACGCGACATGGAGGATTTCGCCATACCCAGTGATTTTCCTATCTGGGGACTGATGGAGAAGGTTTCCTGGCTGATTTGATAAATGCTGTCAGCGATTTGCGAAAGTCCCGTTTGTATGGAAGCCTGCCTTTCTGCCGCGCTTTCCCTGGATATGGAACCATTCGTAATCTGGCGCGACAGGGCTTCCTGTTCAGCGGAAACCTGCAGGAGCCGATAGGAAGCCCGTCTCAGCGATTCCTGTACCCGTTCCTTGTTTTTCTTTCCCATTCTGTCGAGCATCCGCTCGAGCATCTCCTTCATGCTGTTCATATCCGCTGCAGAACGCCCCCCCCTTTGCGCAGCGACATCCAACCTTCCTTCATAAATATCCATTTGCATCCGGCTCAACTGATCAGGAATTCCGGTGCTGTCCATTTTCGCCATGATGGATTCCATATCCATCATGGGCATTCCTTTCAACTGTTCCATCTGCTGATAGAGGGATTCCATCTCCTGTTGAAAAGCATTTGCGTCGTTTTTGATCCTTCCCTGATCCTCTGACAGATCTTCCCTGGAACGGGCCCCGGGATCGCCCAGGTCCCTGTTCAGGCTTTCCTGCCTCTGGACCAAATCATCGGTTCGTTTGATTAATTCCTGAATTTTTTGCTCAACCTTCAGCCTTTTCAACAGATTCAGGGTTCTCTCGATCGACTGAAGAAACATCTCCTGGCTCAACTGCAGCTTCTGCAGTTCATTCCTCAGTTGATCCTCGGGAATCTGTTGCAGGGATTCCTGAAGCCGGTCCATTGCTTCGCGGAGTTCGGGTGTGGCGATTTCTTCATACAAATTTTGAAGTTCTTTATATTTTTCCAGGGTTTCCATGGCCAGATTCTGTTGACTGAGTTTTTCGGTTATCTCGGTCAAATGATCCTTGAGAGATTGAAACTCTTGTTCCATGGACTCTTGTTTTTCCAGGCCTTCCTGAAAATTTTTTCGGTTTTCCCAGGAAATGTCCTTGCCGGATTTGAGGGCTTCATCCAGGCGGTCCATTTCATTCTGCAACTGCCGCCCTTGTTCCAACAAGCCCTCCAGGGACGCTGTCTGGCGGTCTTGCTCAGTCTCAATCTCCTCGAACATCTCCTGTATTGATGGAAATCTCACCGTCAATACCTGGCTTCGTCCACGCTTGGGCCCCGAAACCGCATCATTGTCCCGGACCTCGAAGAAATATGAAACAACATCCTCGGGGAACAGTTCCACAACGCTCAGGTCCCATATCCAATCGGTCTGGAACTGGCTGGTCCTTTCTGGATCCAGGGGCACCGATACAAAAGCGGTATCGGTCGGTTCGCCGGAGACCGCATTTTTTGAAACCCAGTATCCGATCCGGCCTTGAGTAAGCCCGAAATCATCCTCGGCGTCTAAAAGCAGTTCCACTTTCATTCCCTCGCCCAGATCCGTATTCCCATCCGGAGACAGGATGCGCGCAATCGGAAAAAGGTCCGGCCGCAATCGTATGGAGTACCGCACAGGATTGTCGCTCGACAATCCGGAAGTATCCTTCAGGGACAGCGAATAATGCATCTCTTTCCCGATTAGGAACCGTGTCGACGCCTGATTGCCATCGATCTGGAAGGGTATGGTTGAGCCGTCTTCCAGATCCATGGCAGCGGAATCAAGGGGCTTTGTCGAGACAATTTCAAGATCGATCATGCTCCCATTCAGCACTTCTGCATCACCCATGTCGGGGGCCATGGCCTGAAGGCCCAACCGGGTGTATCCCGGGGGGAATATTTTCATTTGCAGGCGGCCGATCATGGGCCTTTTCCGGACCTGGATGAAATAACGAGGGGACTCTTCTCGATCGGCACGCATCCAATAACGAAAACTCCTCGATGCCGATGCAAGCGTAAATAAATAAGGCTCATTCAGCTGCTGTGAAGTCTGATGTTCGTTTTCGGTCTCCATGAACAGGATGACTCTTTTCGGAAGGGAACCCGTGAACCGGGCAAAAATTTCGACAGGATCCCCCTGTATGATTTTTTCATTTCCGGGAAGAACAGTCCATTCGAAAGCGGAAAGCCTTTTATAAAATTGAGAAGGATGCATCATCCTGAAAAGCCCGTATCTCCAGGAATCCGAGACTGCAGCCAGGAGAATGACGGCCGCGAGGGTCAAGATGAGTACTCGCAACGGACGGATCGTCCCGCTGAAATCAACAGCCTTTTTAAATTCGAAAGGATCCGTGTCGCGGGCTGCATCCACAAGGGATGCTTCGGCAAGTACTTCCGAAGTTCCGTACTCCGGTAAATCCTTCTTCCGATAAACCTGAATGGCATTGGCCATCCGGTCCTTGACCGATGGAAAAGCTTCTCCCACCCTTAAGGATAATTCGATGTCTTCCGGGAATTTGCGATTGAATACCAAAGAATAAAAAGATCTGGCAGGCCAGAGGATGCCGGCAACAACAAAAATCACGAGTGCAATAAAGCCCAGCCCTGAACGGACAGTTGGAGGAAACCAGACACGGGTTTCAATACCGCCGAGAATGATGATAATCCAGAGACAGAGCAGGGACCAGCGGATGAGGCTGCCAAACAGGTTGAAGACTTTTTGCTTCTTTCTCAGCCGGTTTATCTTATCCACAAGCAAAACATGACTTTTAAAAGCTTGAGACGACTGTTCGTTTTCTTTCATCCAGCAAAGATCCTCTGGCCTGTTTTCACTCTAGTTCATCAAGGCCCAAATCACAATATTGGTGCCCATTTTCAATGCCGCCTCGCGCACTTCGGGCGGATCGTGATGTACTTCAGGATCCGCCCAGCCGTCAGAGATATTTGTTTCAAAAGTATAAAAAATCATGATCCTGCCGGAATCATCGAGAATGGCAAAACCTTGCGGCGGCTTGTCGTCATGTTCGTGTATTTTCGGAAGACCGGAATTAAAATCAAAGTGGCAGTGATAGATTTCATGACTGAATGGGAGTTCAACCCAGTTTTTTTCAGGAAACACTCTGCGGATGGCCTCCCGAAAATCCCGGTCCATGCCGTAATCATCATCGGCATAGAGAAAGCCGCCGTTTAACAGGTATCTCCTGAGTCCGAGCGCCTCGTCGCTGTTGAATCGGATATGTCCATGTCCGGTTAAAAAAAGGATGGGATAATTAAAAAGGGTTTCATCAGACAAACTGACCTGTGCCTCCTGATCAGCCAAGGAGGCGCGTGTGTTATTTTTAATATACCGGCAGAGATTGGGGATGGCAGACGGATCATTGTACCAATCCCCTCCGCCCTGGTATTTAATCCTGGCCAGAACGGTATTTTCATGGATGACCGTCTGACCGACGCTGCCCGCCCATAGACCAAAAACCAGGAACAGGGGTATCCCTCTTGCAAATCGTTTAAATATGAATCTCACGGAAATCATGAATCATCCGAACATGGGATCGGTGATTGGACCAAAACAGAACGGCACCAAAAGAAAACCCCGGATCACCGGGGTTTTCTCAGATTTCTTATCCGGTTATCGCCTGTCAGCCGTTAAATTGATGTCATCGGCAATGCGGACGTAAACACTCTGCTTCAATTCCTCTATCCAGCCGGTCATCGCTTTTTGCTGCTTCATCTGAAGCGCATAATTTTTTACCTGCTCCCAGTCCTCTTCCAGGCTGATCACGCCTCCCGGTCTTCGGGCTTCGAGTTTCACCAGATGGAATCCGAATTGGGTTTTAAAGGGCTGGCTGATCTCTCCAGGCTGAAGGGTATCCGCGACCACTCGGAATTCCGGGATCTGAAATGTCTCAACGGCAAACCATTCCTGCAGATCCCCTCCGTTTTCTTTCGATTCCTTGTCGTCGGAAAATTGCTTCGCTAGTGCACCGAAATCTTCCCCGGAAATCATCCTTTCCCTCAGCCGTTTGATTTCATCAAATACTTTTTTTTCATCCTGTTCCGAAAGCCCGATCCTGACCAAAATATGCCTCAGATTGGCCCTGTTCCCCTCCTTCTTCAGCATCTGAATGAGGTGAAGGCCAAGGGCTGTTTCGACCACATTCGAAATTTGATCCTGTTGAAGTTCGAATGCGGCCTGGTCAAACGATTCGAAGAGCATGCCTTTCTCGACCCACCCGAGAAGGCCTCCCTTCGAGGCTGTCCCCGGATCCTCCGATTCCATCTTTGCACATTCTCCAAAATCCTCGCCTTCTGCCAACCGACTCTGTATTCTCCTTATTTTATCTTCTGCAACCGCGCGGGCATTCTGTCCGGCCTTTACTTCTTTGAGCAAATGGCGTAAACGAACCTGGGTCGGTCTGCGGGGAAGGCTGTCCTTCATCGATGAATAAAATTGCTCCACATCCCGCCTCGATACCTGCACCTTCGCCATTTTCTCCTGCTGAATCTGCTGAATCATCAGCTGATCCCGAATCTCATCGCGGTTGGTTTTCTTGATTTTCTGAATACTCATGCCGAAATATTCTTCAACTTTTTCCTTGGATCCAAGCTGGCCGATCATCTCTTTGATTCTATCATCCAGTCTGGCCGTGATCTGCTGCTCCTCAACCTTGACCGTGTCCTCCTCCGCCTTAATCAGCAGGACCTTGTTGTTGATCAGGTTTCTGAGCACTTCCACGCGGAATTTTTCAAATTCTTCCGGCTGCGAAGCCGGATTCATGCCTGCCTGCAGTGCAAGTCCATGGGCCGCCTGCATCCATTCCGATCTTAAAATGACCTTGTCCCCTATAACAGCCGCAACCCCATCCAGAATTTCATCTCCGCCTATCGCTTCGGTGCATAAGTGGCCGATCAGTATAAAACTCAACAATCTGTCCATTCTCATGGTTGTGGGTTGCCCTCCCGATTGACTGATTCCCGGTATGTGGTATCCTGGCCTGTAGTCCAGGTTTCCGATTTCGGCATGGTCACCTTCATGCTGTTTTGTAGTTGATAGAGCAGATCATGATAGACATCCCATTGTTTTTTCACGCGCAGCCTCTGCCCGATCTCATCGCTGACATCCGTCAGATCGCGTTGGCTGCCCTTTGCATATTTCTTGACGACCTTAATGATATGATATCCAAATGCGCTTTTGACAATGGTCGACACCTGTCCGGCTGCAAGGTTGAACGCCTGCCGCTCGAGCTCGGGAATCAATTCGCCCCTCTTGATGAATCCAAGATCCCCGCCCAGTTTATTATCCCCGTTCAGAGATCTCTCTTCAACGACTTTTTCAAACGGTTTCCCCGCCCTGATTTCCTGAAGGGCTAGCTGGGCGACATCCGGTTTGTCCACTAAAAGATGTTGAATCCGAATTTCCTCTTCAGAAACCTCAAAATCACTCTTGTTCTGCTCGTAATGCACCTGAATATCTTCAGGGGTGACCTGGATTCTTTCAGCATAAATGCTTTCCAGATACTGATTGATCAAATATTCTTTCTCGACAATGTCCAGCTCGTAATCCAATTCGTCGTTCCGGTGAAATCCCTTTCTTTTCGCTTCCAGGAAGAGAAGTTCGCGGTTCACCCATCTCTCCACGAATACCCTTTCCTGGTCCTGGCGCAAACCCTGCCAGGTCATCCGTTTGTTTAATGCATCCTGTGTCAGCACGGCGTTTTCTACGCGCGCCACCACCTCTTCTTCCGGGATGCGCGAACCGCACTGTACCGCGAGGATGACGGGAATCCAACATAAGAGAACCGATCGAACGGACATGAGACCCCTCTTTAAGGATTTATGGCTTATTGAAATTGTTCTTTAATACCTCTTCATGAATCCGCACCGGAATGCCGGGACGAATCTTTAAAAGCCATTCCTGTTCCCGTTTCTGCTGTTTTTCCTGCAGCATTTCCCTGATGACGCGCGAACGGACCATATTGAGTTCATAGGGCCGAGGCGGGATTTTCTCAAGCAGCCGGATAACGGAGAATTGGCCGTTCGGCATGGTAAAAGGCCCTCCGATTTCACCTGGCTGCATGGTAAATGCCGCCTGTCCCATGGAGCCATATGAACCCTTGGCAAACGTCAACACGCCGCCGTTCTCCTTGCCCCGGTTTCTTATCGTGTACTGGCTCACCAGCCGGCCAAAATCTTCGTTCTGCGTGGCCCTCTTGTGAATCATTTCAGCCATTTTCTGGTCCTGAACCAGGACTTCCTGGACTTTCACCTTCTCGCTCTGGAGGTACCGCTCCTTGACATGGTCTCGATAATAGGCGAGCACTTCATCATCAGGGAAATCGCTTTCCATTCCGATTTCTCTTTTTGTTAGTTCCGATATAATATATGTGTCTCTCTGCTGCGCGATCGATTCTTTGACCCGGGGGTCTTTGTCCGCTCCCTTCTCGATGGCGCTTTCCAAAAGCCAATCGTTCAATTTCCAGTAAAATATGGCTTCTTTCATCACGGAAGGATTGGCCTGCCTGTACGGAATTTT
>CAYXFJ010000079.1:0-304 GCA_964464265.1 uncultured bacterium | reverse complement strand
GAGCCAATCCGATACGGTAATTTTACCTTGAGCATGGGTTGCTAGTACAGAATCTTTCTGGAAGGCCAGTATCTGTGCAATGCTATCCGGTGTCAGGTTTTCGTTTGTTTCCTTGGCCTGGATTATTCGGGCCGACACCGAATCAATGAATGGCTCATTCCATTTCAATTGATATTTTTTCTTCAACTCCTCGAAATAGGCGTTACGCTTGAGTGCGACTGCCTCCCGTCTTTCCGTTCGGATTTGTTCCGCGATTTTATCGCGTGCCTCGGAGAAAGGCTCCGCTTCCTTTTTTCTTACCTCT
>CAYXFJ010000078.1:2899-11992 GCA_964464265.1 uncultured bacterium | reverse complement strand
GATGCTGTTCACATCACGCCGGTTCTATCCCATTGAGTATGAATGGACAAGGCTTTTAAAGATCGCAGCTGCAGGCGGGATGATTTTTCTGGCGGGCACGCTTATCCGGCCTGATAAGCTGTGGTTTTCAGTACTTTTGAAACTTGCCCTGCTTGTATCGTATCCGGTTTTACTGTATATTTTGAAGTTCTTTCATAAAGAGGAAAAGAGATCCATAGCCGTCTGGGTCAGCCGGCGGCTCGGCAGAGGAGGAAGCAGTCATGGGTAAACGTTCCCGCAGGAAAAGATCGAAGATTGAAGTTCAAGCCGCTGAGATAAAACCGCTGTCCATTCCGCTGTGGGACCGCTATCCGGGTCTGGTAGCTGCGGGATTGCTGGTACTGATGTTCATTGCCTTCTATCATCCCATTATCTTCGGAGGCAGGACGCTTCTTCCTCCGGACACTGTCTCAGCGAAGACCTTCAGGCCTTTCATCGACAATGCGATTTCCAGAGGTGTATATCCTCTCTGGAATCCCTATATTTTTTGCGGCATGCCGTCATTTGCCAGTTTTTCCGCACCTTTCGCGGATCTGATCAACGATGTGAGCTGGCTGGTCATCCGGATCCTGCGCTGGATCGTTCCTGTTGATAACTACATGAACTCCCAGGTCATTCTCCAGTTTTTTGTGAATTTTCTGATCCTCGGGGGTACTGTCTATCTGCTGCTGCGATCCTTCAGGATCCATCCGGGTGCCGCCCTGTTCTCGGGTGTGGCGATGGTCTTTCTGCCGCAGGTGGCCGCGTATTCCGCTTTCGGCCATTTTACCAAGCTCGCCACCGTGGCTTTGATACCGCTCATCTTCCTTCTCGTGAACAAACTCCTGGAAAAGAGGAACCTGCTCTATTTCAGCCTGACCGGTCTGGCCATAGGAGTACAGCTTCTGAGGGGCCATGTTCAGATCTGTTTTTATACCCTGCTCATGGTCGGCATATACCTGATCTACTGGATGGTCGTGGAATGGCGGAGGGAGAAAAGCGGTATCCGCCCTCTTTCCGGGCTGGCGCTTGTTTCTGGTGCTGTACTCATTGGGATGCTCGTATCCGCGGTGCTCAATGTTTCCGCATGGGAATTTTCGAAATATACGCTCCGTGGAGGAGGCGAGACAGGCGGACTCGCTTACGATTATGCGACCGACTGGTCTTTTTCGCCTTCTGAACTGATAACTTACCTGATCCCCTCGTTCCAGGGTTTCGGAGGGGAAACGTACTGGGGGCAAAAGCCCTTCACGGATTTCCCGCTTTATTTCGGACTGACGGTCTTCATTCTGGCCATGATCGCTGTATTCCTGCGCAGGGACCGTATGACCTGGTTTTTGGCCCTGCTCTCCGTTGTGGTCCTGTTCATCAGTTTCGGCAAACACCTTCCGCTGCTTTACGGGCCGATGTTCAAATTTTTCCCCTTCTTCAATAAATTCCGCGCGCCGGATATGATACAGATACTTCTCGAGTTCTGCATGGTGATACTCGCAGGATTCGGGTTGCAGTATGTGATCGACTGCGCAGGGAAAAAAGAGGAAGCGCAGGGAAAAGGATTCAGGAAGATTTTTATCGTTTTCGGAGGCGTTCTGTTGCTTCTGCTCCTGATTTTGCTTGCAGGCAAGAGTCTCTATCTGGGCTGGGCGGTGAAGGCAGGAGAATCCCGCATCGATGCCTATAACAAGGCTGTGGAAGACGGATTCCGGGCGCTTTTGCTTTTTGTCCTGACTGCTGGAGCCCTGATGCTGACGCTCAGGGGAAAAATGAGAAAAGAGCTGCTGCCCTTTTTTCTGACCCTCGTTATTTTTGCGGATTTCTGGATCGTGAACGCAAGATTTGTGAAACCGCAGGCCGGGATCGAAGAGGAAAAGATTTTCGCCAAAACCCCTGAGGTCACATTTCTCGAATCACAGAAGGGACTGTTCCGCATTCTTCCCTTTGCCGATTACCGCACGCCCAACTGGTATATGTACTATTTCATACAGAATGTGTGGGGATATCACGGTGCCAAGCTGAGGCTTTTCCAGGAGGTGGCGGATCAGTTCATGCTCTCGAACGGTCTTCCGCAGGCTTATCTGAAAGTGGAGAACGACAGGATCGCTCTTCGGGAGCCCTCTGAGAGGACGGATGCGCTGATGAGGGCAAACAGGGCATTTTTCAGGATGATGAATATCCGTTTCCTCCCCAGCCGGTTCAATATGTCGGATATGGATTCCTCATTTGTTCTCGTTTTCCCTCCGCCGCAGCAGGGCGGGACAGCCGTATTCGAATACAGGGACCATCTTTCACGTGTATTTTTCCCTGAAAAGGTGATGGTGATGAAGGGCAGGGACGCCATACTCGGATTCCTCAAGAGCGGCGAGTTCGACCCGGAAGATGAGGCTGTCATAGAGGAGGATCCGCCCTTCCAGATCGTGGCCGGTGACAGCAATAGCGCAGAGATACTCAAACACGATCTTCACAGGATTGATATCAAAGCGGATATCCGAACTCCTGCCTGCATGGTGCTGAGCGAGGTTTACTATCCGGGGGGATGGGAGGCGTTTGTGGACGGCAGGAAGGTTCCCATTTACAAGACAGATTATATCCTCCGTTCCGTGTTCCTTGAAAAGGGCGAGCATGAAGTTTCGTTCCTTTTCAGGCCAAAAATATTCCGGATCGGATTGTTTGTGAGCCTGGGCAGCCTGGCCATGCTGATACTGGGTGCTGTGCTGGGCCTGAGGCATGAGAGAAAAAGGAAAGAATCCAGAGCGGAGCCGGAATCATGAAAGCTTTTATCTTCCGTCTTTTCGGAGGCGTTAAGAGCATTCTATTTATCGTTGTTATAGGCACCGGCCTGTTTCTGCACCTCTACACCCAGCACATCATAAACCAGCTCCGGGATGAGGCGCGCACACTGGTGGTTTTCTATTCCCGCATGTATGCTGCTGCGGCAGAAACCGAGGCGTCGGATCTGAGTTTCATCTTCAACGAAATCATCCTGAAAACGACCATTCCGATCATTCAGACCGATACGGAGAAAAAGCCCGTGGCATGGAAGGGAATCTCCATAGATCCCAATGACAAATCGGAAGAGGCTGTAAAAAAAGTTCAGAAAATGGTGGACAGGCTGGAAGGCGAGATCGAAGCCATTCCCATCCATTATCAGGATATGGTGCTGGGTTACCTCTATTACAGCGATTCCAGGCTGATACAGCAGCTGCAATGGCTTCCCTATGTGGAGGTCGGCATTGTCGGACTCCTTATTCTGGCCGGATTCATCGGATACGCCAATATCAAGCGAAGCGAACAGAGGCATATCTGGGTGGGTATGGCCAAGGAAACCGCCCATCAGCTCGGGACCCCGATCTCTTCCCTTCTCGGGTGGCTGGAGATCATGCGTTCGAAGAAACGCTTCAAAAGGGAAGAGATATACGGGGAGATGGAGAAAGATCTTTCCCGTCTGGAACAGGTGACCCGGCGGTTTTCACAGATCGGTTCAAAACCGGTTCTGAAACCGGCGCCACCTGCGGAGGTGCTGGGCAATGTGTGCGAATATATTCGGAAGCGTGTTCCTCACGTGGGAAGGCAGGTAGAGGTTATCGAAAATTATGAGCCTGTACCGGATATCGAGATGAATGCTGACCTTTTTCAGTGGGCTGTGGAAAATATTGTCAAAAACAGCCTCGATGCCATGGACAAGAAAGAAGGAACCATCGAAGTGCGCATGCGTAAAACCGGTCCAGACGGTGTTGCCATCGAGATAGAGGACAATGGCCGCGGAATGGATCCTTCCATTAAGAAGAAGATATTCAAGCCCGGTTTCTCCACGAAGAAGAGAGGCTGGGGACTCGGGCTGACGCTTTCAAAACGGATCATCGAAGAGTATCACGGCGGGCATCTCTGTATTAAGGATACCCGGCCTTCCTGCGGGACCACGATGCGCATAGAGCTCTGAAGGGATGATCAGGATTCCCGCCACTAAAGACCTGTTAGCTGATTCCCGATAGGGTAGGATCTCTCAATCTGCCGGCTGATTCCGGCGTGCACTGTTGTATTTTTCAGGCCAGCAGGTGTTTCATTTATGGATAAAGACGAAAGTACTGTTACGGTCATGGAAGACACTGAACTGATGATGCAATTCAAGGCAGGCGATAAAGCCGCCTTCCGGAAGATCGTGGAGATGCATTATCAGAACATTTACGGACTCTGTTACCGGTATCTCAATAACAGGGAAGATGCCGAGGAAGTGGCACAGGATGTGTTCATCAAACTGTATCAGTCAGCATCTTCGTATAAGCCCAGCGCCAGGCTGACCACATATCTCTATAAGATAGCGGTCACCCGTTCCCTGAACCGTATCCGGGACAGGAAACGAAGGAGATCGGTCTCAATCGAGAATGCAGGGAGGTACGATGAGAGTCTTCTGATGGCGGAAAATTTCAACCCGCATGAAATACTGGAGCGGGAGGAAAAACACCTGGCTGTGCGAAAGGCTATAGATTCCCTGCCCGAACATCAGAGGACAGCCGTTATTCTGAAGCGGTATCAGGAACTTTCGTACGAGGAAATAGCGGAAGTGATGAAGTGTTCGGTTTCAGCCGTGGAAGCGAGACTGCACAGGGCCAGGGCAAGTCTTGAGAAGAAATTAAAGGGATGGGTGGTTACATGAAGGAAAAGGAAGGTTTTTATTTTACCGAATGTTTGACAGGTGCCGCAAGATTTAAAAAGGCAGGGTGTTTAATAATTAGAGAGAAGGATGAATTGAAATGAAATGCCGCCATATACAAAAACGCCTTTCAGCCTATATCGACAATGAGATGGGCAGAGAGGAACGTAAAACTCTGGATGCCCATCTTGAAGCCTGTGAAACGTGCAGGTTTGCACTCGAACGGATGAGGGGGGTCTGGGTATTGATAGGGGAAGTTCCGCAGCCGGAAGCGGTTCCCTATTTCATGACCCGGCTCAATGCAAGGCTTGGAGAGCAGAAATCACACTCCGGCCTGATCGAAAGAATTCTCCTTCCCGTTTCAGTTGCAGCTGTGATCTTTCTGGGAACACTCATGGGGAGTTATTTCGGGATGAACGGTAACCAGGTGAACACGGAATCCCAGGCAGAGGTCGAAGTCGTAAGCATCGATTATATCGATCATCTGTCGGATCTGCCCAGCGCTTCGCTCAGTGAGGCCTACTTCAATCTGGCCTATCAGAAATGAAACGAGGAGTCCTGTTCCCATGAAAACAAAAACCATTACCGTTCTTCTCATTCTTTCCCTGCTGTTCAACATAGCGTTTATCAGCGGGCTGGGTTACAGGGTGTTCAGGAAGTCGCACAAAGAGCACTCACAGCAGAAGGAAGCGCCTTCCAGGACTAGAGAGTCCCTAAACCTGACAGAGGAGCAGAAAGCAAAGCTCGATGAGTTCAGGAAGATGTTTTCTCCGAAGGCTGATCAGATACGGGACAGGCTTGTCGAGGAGAGGAAAGTGCTTGTTGATCTGGTTACCAAAGAAAAAATCGATTCACTGGAGATAGAAAATCAACTGAAGCAGGTTGGAAAGTTTCAGATGGAAATGGAAAGGAAAGTCGTTTTTCAAATGATCAGCGAAAAACGCATCATGAATCCTGAACAGAGAGAGATATTCAACAGGATACTGACGCACCGGATCATGAGCCGGGACTCATTCGGACCGCGCAGACCAAAACCGGAATCCGGGCAGCCGGCACTCGTTCCGGGAAAAAGTGATTCATTAAAAAAGAGGTGATTTTCATGAGAAAGATAAGCATCGCACTCATTATGGCACTCGTGCTGGTACTGTCACAGGTATCCGCACAGGAAAAAACTCCCCGCGGCGCAATGACGTGGACAGAAAAATCACAGGATTCGGACACTGTGTACAGGATCGAAGAAAATGTTGTCCAGCAAGGGTCATGCGGGATGGGAATGATGTGTCATCAGATGATGGATCTGACGGAAGAACAGCAGGAAAAGGTCAAGACGATCCGTATGGGTTCTGCCCAGGAGCTGCTCGCGATGAAAGGAAAGATGGAAGTGCTTTCAGCCGAGCTGAGAAATCTCATGATCGCAGAGAATCCCGACCGTAAAGCTATCGATAAAAAGATCGATGAGATGGAAGGCATCAGAGCTGAAATCAAGAAGAAACGTATCGGCACAGACCTGGAGGTTCAGAAGCTTTTCACGCCCGAACAGCGCCTGAAATGGAAGCAGGGGATTCTGGGCGGCAGTAAGTGCTGTGGCATGACGGGAGCTCACATGCAGGGAATGAATATCCGTCAACGGTCTGAGAGGCCTGTGATGGAAAGAAAAATGAGGAAACTGGTCCGTCCGGTTCCTGATGCACCTGAGAAAGACCTGGAAGTCATCATAGAAAAGAAGTAATATAATTTCTCGTATTTTTGTAAGGGAGGCTTTATCCATTTTCAAGGCCTCCCTTTTTTTATCATTGCCCGAGAAGAATGGAATTTTCTCTGAAAAAAGTTCCGGCCACAGCTGCAGTCATGAGACAGGCCAGTGTGGCTGCAAGAAGCGCTCTGGGACCCAGTCTGGAAAGGTCCCGCGTACGTGAAGGTGCAAGAGCGGCTGTCCCTCCGACAAAAATGGCCAGAGAAGCGATATGGGCGAATCCGCACAGGGCATAGGTGCAGATCACTGCTGAGCGGGGATGATGCAGCAGGCCCTGCGAGAGAAGTTTTGCCAGATCCTGATAGGCTGTAACCTCTGTGACCACGACCCGTTCCCCTATGATCCTCGATATTTCCCGGGCATCCGCAGGGGGGACACCGGTCACAAGAGTGAAGGGATAGAACACCAGGCCCAGAAGCCCCTTAAGGGTCCAGTCGAAACGGATCCCGAACAAACGGTTGATTCCTCCCCCCATGGTTCCAAGAGCAAGATCGATAAGAGCGACCAGACCGAGGAACGCCAGCAGAAGCGCCACGATTCCCACGATGAGTTTCACGCCCTCCTGAGCTCCTTCGATGATTGCCACGATGAGATTTTCCGGTTTCCTGTATTCCGGCTGTATACGAAGTCCGAGGGTTTCGGGAGCGCCGGTTTCAGGAAGAAGGATCTTTGACATGACCAGCGCTGCCGGCGCCGAGAGAAAGGACGCCGAGATAAGATGCCCGGCTATGGTGGGAAAGGTTCCGGCCAGTATCGATACATACATGGCGAGCACATTGGAAGCCACTGTAGCCATGCCGGCGGTCAGAACTGTATGGAGCTCTGACTGCGTCATACCGTCGAGATGAGGCTTGATGGTCAGTGCGGATTCTATGCCCACGAAAATATTGGATGACGCGCACAGGGATTCTGCACCGCTTATCCTCATAAGCCTCGTGAACAGCCCTGCAAAGAGACGGATGACGAACGGCATGATCTTCAGATAATAGAGTACGGCCATGAGAGAGGCGAAGAATACAATGGTGGCCAGTCCCTGAAAAGCGAGAATGAAACCCAGGGAGGTTTCTCCGGTTTCACTGACGGTTCCGGGCGGAAGAGCGAGACGGCCGAATACAAAACGGGTGCCGGCTCCGGCGCTGTTCAGTACAAGTATGGCAAGATCATTGATCATGAGGAACAAACGCGAACCCGCGGGAATGACAAAAATGAACATGGCGAAGACGAGCTGTATTAAAGTGCCCCATATCACCACGCGGAGGTTCACGGCTCTTTTATGCGGAGACAGTATCCATGCAAAAGAGAGCAATACGAAAAGGCCTGCGAAGCTGATGAGGTTGTAGGTCTCCATTTCAGTTCTCCCCCCGGATTCCCACAAAATACGTACGCGGCGGCATGAGGTTTGACTCCATGGATGCGTAATTGTAATTGAGAAGGTTGTTGACACCGGCCTGAAATGTGATTTTCCACACCGACCAGGCGATCCGGACATCGACGAATTTCATCGCGACCCTGTCGTTTATCGGATAGATTTTCACCTGGTCTATTTTGCTCGCGTAACGAAGATCAGCCTGGAGATAGAGAGGGCCGGTCTGAAGGAGCGATTTGACTGTGGCCAGGATCTTCGGGCGGTACGTCAGAGGTTCATGCCAGGTCATATCCTCGTGATCCATGGCCGTCAGACTGATCTGAAGGCCGGGAATCCATTGTCTTTTTAAAAATTGGAATGCCATGCTCCAGTTCGTGGTCATTTCGATCCCGCGGATGCGTGCCCTTGGAATATTCCTGAACTGGATCTGACCCCGGATCAGGTCCAGATGCGCTTCGATGAGTTCACTGTATTCGTTGTCGAAAAGCGAAATGTCCATATTCCAGTTTTCCGATATCCTCTGCCGCCATCCCAGATCGAAAGCCCAGGCGCTTTCCGCTTCGAGATCCGGATTGGGTATAATATCAAAATTCATGATGGAGAGTTCAAGAAACCTTTCGACGATAGTGGCAGCCCGGAACCCGCTTCCAAGAGACGCTCTGAGGGTGGTTCCCTGCCATAACTGCCAGTTGATCCCCAGGCGCGGACTGAACAGATCCTCTTTCATGTCCCCCATGAGCTGATAGCGGTCGTACCTGATGCCTGCAGTGATTCGCAGGTTCTCTCGCGCCTTCCACTCGTCCTGCACGTACGGACCCAGAAAATATCCTCTGTGATCGCCGAAGTATTTCGTGCTTCCAGCATCGCTCTGGACCTGCAGTCCGAAGGTCACGGTATGATCCGTGACCGGGATATAATGGGCCTGAAGCTCCAGTCCCTGGCCGTAAGCAGGATTGAAGCCCGCATCTTCCCCGAACTGGTTGCCCATCAGCGTCCGCACCATGGAAAGCCGGAGCTGTACGGCGAACCTTGCGCTGAAGGGGATGGAGAGCCTGGAATACAGGTTCAGCTGATGGGTCTTTGCATAGTTGTCCAGGTTGGATTCATCCACTTCATAGGGATCGTTCTGCCCCTTCCATTGTATGAAAAATCCCCTGTCAACCCTGCTGTACGCAGCGTAGCCGGTCCATCTCGCGCTCCCTCTGAGACGAACGTCGAATTTTCCGGTCAGGTTGTATTTCTTGACATCGCCGAGCTCCTGATAGCCGGTGGAAAAATAACGCCCTGCCGATATCCTTACCCCCAGGT
>CAYXFJ010000078.1:0-2855 GCA_964464265.1 uncultured bacterium | reverse complement strand
TGTAATGAAGCCTGCCGGGATCCGTCCATATCCACTCGTCGTAAGAAGGGCGTCCGTATTTGCCCGCGGTCACGGAAAAGAGCAGAGTGGTGCGGGGGGAGGGGGGCTTGGTGATCACGTTGACCACTCCTCCGAGAGCTGAAGCGCCCCACAGGGTGGATCCGGCGCCTTTGAGCACTTCGATCTGCTCGATATCCAGAGGAGGCAGCATGTCCCAGTTGAATGCACCCGTGTCGCTTGCGTACACCGGCACTCCGTCCAAAAGGAGAAGCACTTTATTGCCTGCTCCGAACGTGTATCCTGTGGAGCCGCGGATGTTGATCTGTTCTCCGATAAAGTGCACGCCCGACATGGATTCCAGAGCCTGCACCAGATTTGTCGGGTTTCTTCTCGTGATGTCGCGGGAAGTGATGACGGAAAGGGAGACAGGAGCCTGTTCCAGCTGCTGTTCGACCTTGCCTGCGAGCACGACGATCGGATCAAGTTCGATGGGAGTCTCTTTGAGCTCAAAATTCAGGGTGACCTCTGCCTGACCTACAGCCACATGGTCCTGAACCACAGGCCTGTATCCGATCATGGATGCGCGGACGGAGTATACCCCGGGCGGCACGGACCGTACCTCAAAAACACCCTTCATGTCCGTGCCCGCGCCAAGCACGGTCCCCAGTATCTGAACATTCGCGCCCGGAAGAGGCTTTCCGGTCTGCCTGTCAGTGACCGTTCCTCTGAGTATCACGGAAGCATGGCAGGGAATGGAAAGCACGAGGGTCAGCACTGTTGCCGGAAAAAGAGTGTTCCTGCCAAAACAGGCAGCGCCAGAGGACAATGCTCTGCACAGGTTTAAAATGGGTTCAAAAATGCGCTGGAATCGGTTCATCTTCTGCCTGCCTGTCACCGGACCCGAGCCCAGTCAGCGGTGATATCTATGCCGGTCTTTATATCTCCGGCATTGATCTTGAGTTTGCCCGGCAGGTCCGGACTGGCCTGATCCGGGTACACGCCGAGCACCCTGTACTCCGTGAGACCCGCGCGCTCTGGCAGCCAGAAAACAGCGATGTAATTGACATCGCCGTGCCTGACAGGCAGGGTATATCTGTAGGTGAAATCAGCGGCATTGTAGTTTTCGGAAGTGGGTCCAATGGCGAAATCTATGGCCTTGAGCCACACAAGATAATGTACGCTTTCTTCAGGCTCGTACTGGTACGCGGCCACTGCCGTGGCCATGGTATTCGCCGGAAAGGGACCCGTGAATTTGACAGTACCCTGAATGGATGCGTCCCTGTTCACCCTGTTCCAGTTGGCGTACATATCTATCCTGTATTCCGGTTTTTCGGGAGTGATGTCAAAGGCCAGAGGCAGGAGGTCATTGCTGGCGTCCAGAGGCAGGGCGAGCACATCCGCAAAATTGCTCTTTGTCTCCTTGCTGTACCACCAGAGGGCAATGGCCTTGTAGTGTCCGTGGGGCAGAGCCATTTCAGTGATTACCGTATCCGGACCTATGGGCAGGCTGTTGGGACTGTGGTACATCTCGTTGATGGCATGCGGAGGGAATTCAGGCGCCACCATGAGATATATGCCCTCTGTATTGGCAGGCGGCTCGTTCCTG
The DNA here is from genome assembly GCA_964464265.1 of uncultured bacterium. Lineage (GTDB taxonomy): Bacteria > Zhuqueibacterota > QNDG01 > QNDG01 > DSAB01 > CAYXFJ01. Next base: position 1,249 of record CAYXFJ010000078.1, on the reverse strand, counting down.
AATATGACCCTTGCGATCACTTTTCCCGGCAGGGGAGCCAGGCCGTGATCCACCCGGCAATGCAGTACAGGAAGAACCGCAATGAACAACAGGAGCAGGAAGAGGGGAGATGAACTCTGACCGGATATCCGGTGTTCATACCTTTTCATGCTGGATGTGCTTGTAAGCATATGCATGGTTCATAGAACTTCATGAGAACACGAACCTACCGGATGAGCAGCATTTTCCGGCTAAAGATCCGTTCACGGGAAACGCTTTTCAGGATGTATACTCCGGATGGCAGTGAACGGCCTGCCTCCTCCCTGCCGTCCCATTCCAGTGTATGGACCCCTGCGTCAAACCTGGAATCTGCAAGGGTGATCAACTGCCGGCCGGTCTCATCGAATATAAGAATGCGCACTTCGCCGGCCTGAGGGAGTTCAAACCGGATGCGTGTTTCGGCGTTAAAGGGATTGGGATGGTTCTGGAACAGTTTGAATTCACGGGGTACGGATCTGTCTTCCACCACACCTGTGTTGTAGGTGTTGATTCTCGAATCCACGTGAAGGGGCTGCCCGACCTGAGCTGCAAGCGCCTGTCCGTCTGCCTGAGAAAGAGATCCCTCCAGAAAATAGGCGGTGAATCCCAGCTCCAGGCTTGCCGAGTTCAGGGGAAGGTTACGGAAGAGAATCCCGTGGTCACCGTAAGACAGGCTGTCTCCCGTATCGTCTCCAGCCACGGGCGCGTCGTCCCCGTGGTCGCCATTGCTGTTGTCCCACCAGTAAAGACGTGTGTCCTGCCATGTCGTGTCTTCAAAGCTCACATGGGTGAAGAGCGATCCCTGTTCCCCGCTGACCAGTGACCATTCCCTGACCGGCACATCCAGTGTGCTGTCCGGCTCATCCGGTATGCCGTCTATCAGGATGCCGTTGTTGTACTTGTTGTAGAATCGCATGCCTGAAGCAGCCGGACTGTAATCCCAGGACTGCCTTAAAAGATCCAGCTCAATATAAACATCCTCAGTTGTATTGAGCACTTCCTTGAGAGATTCGGTATCGAGCTTCGCTCCGCCCTCTATAGTGCCGCTGTATGGGTAAAATTTCGTGTTTATATAAAAGGCGAGCTGGTCGAGCACGAAAATACCAATGCGGAGGGTCTGCCTCACCTCCCGGACAAGGCGTACCACAGGCTCGGGCGTGACAGCCAGATAATAGTCTTCATTGGTCTCTGGATAAAGGATTCTATGGCATCTGCCAGGGCCTGAACATCC
>CAYXFJ010000077.1:8532-12032 GCA_964464265.1 uncultured bacterium | reverse complement strand
GTCGATTACGCATTCTGCTCCTACGGATCCATTGGATCGATGAACAACTTCACGGTATCTCTCGATCTCTAAACGGTCCATTCCCTTTGCTATTTCTTTTTCTTCGTTTCCGTTTTTACTGATTCACATCTCGTTTTCACCCGGACTTTATATCCTGAATGATCCGCTGCCTGCATCGGACAGAATTCCGCTTGCGTCTCTTCATCAAAAGTCTTACCTTATTCATTATCAAATCTTTATCAACAGGAGAACTGTTGCGGAATTTTTTTCTTGCAGCTGTCATATTCTGTATGATTTCCCAGGATCGCCGGATCGAAATGTGGAACCCGAAGGATTGGTCTGTTCTGGACCGCGGTCAGGTGACGCTTCACTGTTCCCGCAAGGATATAAGGAACGGGGAAAAAATCATCGGGATTTCTGAGAAGGTCATTCCGCGAATAGCAGATCTGCTCGAGCTTCCGGAGACAGAGCCTATCAGGATTGTGCTGGCGCCCTCTCAGGAAATATTTGACCGGCTGCCTCAGGGGCAGATACCGGACTGGGGTGCAGGAGCAGCGGATCCTGTGCACTACACTCTCTTTTTGAAATCCCCGAGGGTGTACAGAGCGGATGGCCATCTCGAGCAGATACTGGCGCATGAGCTCAGCCATGTGCTGATGGGCATGGCCACCCGGGGAAAGGGTACTGAACGCTGGTTCGATGAGGGTTTCGCCCAGTATGCCTCCGGAGAAAAAACGTTTTCACAGCTTGCCCTTCTGGGAAGAGCAGTCCTCACAGGAGAATTTCTCCCGCTGGATGAGATAGAGAATGTGCTGACCTTTCGCCGGGAGAAAGCGTCTCTCGCATATGATTTTCTCGTGGACAGGTTCGGGCAGGATGCAATCGCACGTATCGCTCAGGCTATCGGGAGCGGGGAAACCATGAATCGCGCTCTTTCTCTTTCCGTGGGTCTCACGAGGGAAACTTTCCAGGAGCAATGGTTTGCGGATTTGAACCAGAAGTACCGCTGGTATGTACTGCTCGATGTACGTGCCATCCTCAGCGTGGCGTTCGTGGTCCTGTTTCTGACCGCCTATATCGTCACCCGGCGGCGCAACCTGAGAAAAAAGCGCGAATGGTTTGAAGCCTATGGGGAAGGGGAAATGGATGCAGAAGATTCGCCACTGGATTGAATATTCTGTTGTGATGTTCGTCCTGCTATGGGTATGGATGGCCCCGCGGGAATTCGTACTGAAAGCAGCCGGCTGTCTGGGGAGTTTTGTATTTCATGTTCTCAGGATAAGACGTGATGTCACTCTGGCGAACCTGGATATCGCATTCCCTGAGTTGAGCAGGGAGGAAAAGAAAGGCATTGGACTGCGGACCTACCGCCATATTGCCCGGCTCGCCTTCGATTTGATGCGTTTTCCTGTCATGAAAAGAGAGATCAGCAGGATATGCGAGGTCCAGGGTAAAGAGGAGCTCGAATGGTGTGTGTCACACGGGAAAGGAGCGATTCTGCTCGGCGCGCATTTTGGGAACTGGGAGTATATTGGCCCCTCTCTGGTCCAGCTCGGATTCCCCATCACCTACCTTGTCAAAGAGCAGAAAAACAAAAAAGTGGATGAGGTGATCTCAGGTCACCGTGCTCGCATGGGAATAGAGCTCATACCGCTTGGAATGGGAGTCCGGAGGATCATGAAAGCCCTGTCAGGAGGTCAGTTTGTGGTGATCCTTGCGGATCAGGATGCAGGTCCAGGCGGACTGTTCATCGATTTTTTCGGCAGAAAGACATCAACCGCACAGGGACCTGCTGCACTCGCTCTCAGAACCGGAGCGGAAATCATTTTTTTCAGTATCTTCCAGAGAGGACGCGGCGGCTACCGTTTGGTACTGAAAAAACTGTCCGTGGATCACAACCAGGAACCGTCCGGCACGCATCTTCAGAAGATCATGGAACAGTACTCATTCCTTCTGGAAAAGGAGATCCGCAGGCGTCCGGATCACTGGTTCTGGATGCACAGGAGATGGAAGACGCCCTTTCCCGGATATCAGGAAAAGGTTTGATTTGAATGCATTCCGCAAAATCGTAATCTTGCAGACGGCGTACGCCGGGGATGTGATCCTGACAACGCCGCTTGCGGAAGCACTGGGAAAGCTCTTTCCGGATGCCAAGATACATTTTGTGGCCAGGCCGGATGCGGCCGTGCTGCTGAAAAACAATCCATATGTTCACCATGTATGGAAATATGATAAACGGGGGTCGGAAAGAGGGTTCCATGCACTCCTCCGCTGGATGGCCATTCTCAGAAATGAGAAATACGACCTTGCGGTGGTTCCTCACCGGTCGCTGAGAAGTGCTCTCCTGATCAGGGGAACAGGCATAAAGAGACGTCTGGGTTTCAGTAAAAGTTCAGGATATTTCCTGTTCACGGACAGAGTGAAGTACAACCGCTCGTTACATGAAGTGGAACGGAACCTGCAGCTCTTAAAACCTCTGGGATTCAGCGGACCGGTCCCTCTGCCGAAACTTTACCCGGGCAGGGAGGAAAAAGAACGGATCGACGAATTTCTGAAGCAAACGAAAATGCCCGGGGGGAAAAAGATACTGGCCATGGCACCGGGTTCCCTCTGGCCGACCAAACGCTGGCCATGGGGACGATTTGCCGAAACAGCAGCACAGGTATGGAAACGCTGGCGTATTCCTGTCATTCTGATCGGAAGCCGGATGGATATTCCTATTGGAGTATCCATTGCCGCACAATGCCGTGAAGGTTTTTTTAATGCCATGGGACAGCTGTCGTTCCTGGAATCCGCAGAACTGGTCAGGCGCAGCACTGTCATTCTTACAAACGACAGCGCGCCCCTGCATCTGGCTGTGGCTGTCGGCACGCCCGTTGTTGCGATCTTCGGGCCGACGGTGACAGGAATGGGTTTTGGACCGTTTGACGGAAGGAATCAGGTCATTGAAGCAGATATTTCATGCCGGCCATGCAGTGCTCATGGGACAGGCCGGTGTCCGGAGCGTCATTTCCGCTGCATGCTGGATGTGTCTGCGGAAAGAGTGATCGAAGCGTTAGCGCACTATTTGAGGTAACGGTAAACGAAAGCACACCGTATATTGAAAAAGACGATCGGGGAACAGATCGCTGAGGCCGTTCTGTGGCTGAAGAAGAACGGGATTATCGGTTATCCTACTGAGACGGTATACGGTCTGGGCGGTTATGCCCTGAGTACTGCTGTTCTGGACAGGATATACGGGCTCAAGGGAAGAGGAACCGCGAAACCCTTTCCTGTTCTTGTGGGGCGGCCGGAAGACCTGGCTTCCCTTGTCTCCTTGATACCGCCGGTCTCTCTCTGGTTAATGGAGAGATTCTGGCCTGGACCCCTCACACTGGTCTTTGAAGCATCGCCCTGTCTTCCGGAACCGCTGGTGGGAAAATCCGGAAAGATAGGCGTTCGTATTTCCTCAGATCCTGTTTGCAGGGAACTCCTCAGGCGTTTCGGTAAACCGCTGATTT
>CAYXFJ010000077.1:8251-8522 GCA_964464265.1 uncultured bacterium | reverse complement strand
GTGCCAATCCCGGTGGAAAGGAGCCGGCCCGGTCAGCCAGCGAATTATTCACCTATTTTGGAGAAAGTGTTGACTGCATTGTGGATGGCGGGGAGCGCGGTACGGACATTCCTTCCACGGTTCTGGATGTAACGCAGCATCCGCCTGTTATCCTTCGGAGAGGGTCTATAGGACCGGAGGATATGGGGATAACAACAGGAGAGGTGAATGACAGATCCCTTTAAAGTGCTCTTTGTATGTACGGGCAACAGCTGCCGCAGTCCCATGGCAG
>CAYXFJ010000077.1:3192-8241 GCA_964464265.1 uncultured bacterium | reverse complement strand
ATTACCAGAAACAAAAATGCTGTTGCTCGGCGGTAAAGAAGATACTGAAATCAAAGGGCATTCATCATATTTTAGTTGCATCTGCGGGCACCATGGCCCCTCCGGATCAGCAGCCCACAAACGAGGCCCAGCTGGTCATGGTGGAGAGGGGCGTCAACATTTCAAAACACCGCTCGCGTGCTCTGACGAACAGGATGATAGGCGAAGCGGATCTGATACTGGTTATGGAAAGAGCGCATCAGAGTTATATCGAGAAATATGTCCCGTCCTCCAGGGGCAAAGTCTTTTTGCTGAAAGCGTTCGGAGAGAAACCTGAGATAGGGGATATCGAGGATCCCATCGGGCGGGATCTGGAGTTTTACAGGCACAGCGCGGAGATACTGGAGCTCGAGATCAACCGGATCCTGCCTGCCCTTCTGGAATGGTCCGGAAAAATATGAAAATTGTTCCTGAATCCCATATAATGGTCATCCGAACGGACCGCATTGGAGATGTCATTCTGTCCCTTCCCGTCATGGCTGCCTTGCGGCGGTCGTTTCCCGGAGTACATCTGTCCATGCTGGTCAGTAGCGAAGTCCGTGATATTGTGGAGGGTCATCCGGATATCGATACCCTCTATTATTATAATGGTCGAAACAGGAACGGCGACTTGAGCGTATTCGTCAGGATTTTCAGGAAAGCAAAACCGGATGTCGCTCTGGTTTTGCATCCCACTCTCCCGCTGGCGTTGTCCCTGTTGCTGGCAAAAGTACCAATACGAATGGGCACAGCCTACAGGGGATATTCATTCCTTTTCAACAGACGCATTCGCGAACACCGCAAAATCAGCCTGAAACACGAGGTTGATTATAATCTCTCATTTGCAGAAAAACTCGGAGCTGCCATATATCCCGTGGATTTCCATTATTCTGTTTCACAGGAGACCGAAAAGCGGGTATCCCAAATGATCAGGAGCATGGGAATCCCGGAAAATCGTCCCAGGGTCATTCTCCATCCCGGGACTAAAGGCTCGGCACTGGAATGGCCAGCGGACAGGTTTGCCGCTCTGGCGGACCGTCTTGTTCGGGAGAGAAAAGCCGCTGTACTGGTAACCGGGAGTCAGGAGGATGCGGGATCAGTACACGGAATGATAAGCACAGCCAGGGAAAAGATCTGGGATCTGTCAGGCAAACTGAGCCTTAAAGAGCTGGCTGCACTGTTCAAAAGTGCGGATCTGCTCGTGGTCAACAGCACCGGACCTCTTCATATGGCGGTGGCTGTTGGAACAGAGGTGGTGGGACTTTTCCCGCCTTTCCGAAGTGCAAGCTATAAAAGGTGGGGACCCTACGGAAGAAAATCGAGTGTACTGGTTCCGGACCTTGATTGTAGATCCTGCTCCCGCAGGAAGTGCCCGCTCTGGAACTGCATGGAAAGGATATCGGTTGAACAAGTATGGCATCTTGTGGCCGAAAAATTGGACGAGAAAGCTGCATTGAACCGATAAAGGATAAGGAGTGAGCAGTTCATGAGAGCTCTTTTTATTTGCATCATGGGATTGGTTTTTTCTGCTTATGCTCAGCAGGCAGATACGACGAGAGACCAAAAACTTATGGATTTAACTTCTATTCAGGATGTGGAAAGTCTTGAGCACAGAGAAGCCCGTCAAACCGACACGCTTAAAACATTGGGTTTGGATATGTCGGTGGACCGGAAAATCACTCAGAACGCCTTCCGTGAAGGGGAGCATCTGGTTTTTGATGTCGTGTACGGCCCTGTCCATGCAGGTACGGCCACCATGAGCATACCCGGGATCAAATCGATAAACGGCAGGCCCTGTTACAGAATCAGGACCACAGCGGAATCCAATCGCTTTTTCTCGGGATTCTACAAAGTCAGGGATGCAGTCGAGTGTTTTGTGGATGTTGAGGGCATCTTTCCATGGTATTTCGAAAAACACATACGTGAAGGGAGGTACCGGTCGGACAAGGTTGTCGAGTTTGATCAGATCAATCACCGTGCCATTGAAAATAAAAAAGATACCCTGAATGTTCCTCCCTACATCCAGGATGTGCTGTCGTCGTTTTACTTTATAAGAACGAGAGATCTTAAGGTGGGCAAATCTTTCGATATCGATAATTACGGGGATAATAAGATTTATCCGCTGAAGGTCCTCGTGCACAAGAAGGAGCGCATCAAGGTGCCTGCAGGTAGGTTCAACTGTATTGTAGTGGAGCCTGTCATGAGGGTCGAGGGAATATTTAAGCATCAAGGAAGGCTACTCATCTGGCTGACCGATGATGAAAGAAAAATACCGGTTCTGATGAAAAGCAAAATTCTGGTCGGCTCCATCGATGTGGAATTAAAATCCATGAGCCTCCCGAAACAGAATCCTGTGAGGTAATTCATGTCCAGATACCGCGAGATCGATATACAGAAAGTCAAGTCCGTTTCCATAAGGCAAAGAGAGAGCAAAGTCCGGCTGGAGGATATGGCCAGACCTGTGGATCCGGACTGTTCTTTCAGGACATTCATGACAAGCCTTCCCGGGCAGCTCGCCGGAAAGGATTTTATATCCCTTGTGGAGAAGATCGTTCAGGCTCACAGATCGGAGAAACCGGTTTTATTGATGATGGGAGCGCATGTCATCAAGGTCGGATTGAGTGCGGTAATTATTGATCTGCTCCGGTCGGGCCTATTGAAGGGGATAGCGCTTAACGGTGCGGGAGCCATTCATGATGTGGAGCTGGCCTATTTTGGGAAAACATCGGAGGATGTGGCCAGCGCGCTGAAGGACGGCAGTTTCGGGATGGCAAAAGAAACAGCGGAGATCCTGAATACAACGGCAGCCGGAGCTGTGAAGGAAACTCTCGGTTTCGGAGAAGCTCTTGGGAAGCGGATCTGCACAGAGCGTCCTGCCAATTTTTCTTACAGCATTCTTGGAGAAGCTTACAGTCTGGGCGTGCCTGTTACGGTTCATGTAGCGATCGGGACGGATATCGTCCACCAGCATGCGTCCGCGGATGGCGCTTCCATAGGAGAGGCCTCGATCCGTGATTTCCGGATCTGGGCGGAACTGGTGGCGGGTATCGGGGGAGGGGGTGTCGTTCTGCTTTTCGGGTCCTCCGTTATTCTGCCGGAGGTTTTCCTGAAGGCGCTTACTGTAGCCAGGAACATCAGGGGAAAGGTCGATCATTTCACGACAGCCGATTTTGACATGATACGCCATTACCGCCCGAGGGTCAATGTCGTGGAAAGGCCGACCCAGGACGGAGGTACTGGCTTTCATTTCACAGGTCATCATGAGATCATGATGCCGCTCCTGGTGGCTGCGGTGAAGGCATTATCCTGAAAGGTGATATCCGGAGGTCGTCATGGTCGCGAAAAAATCCAGAATACTGGTTGTGGACGATGACCGCAGCCTGACCGAAATTGTGGTCAATATACTCGAGTATGAGGGGTATTCAAGCGATGTGGCCAACGACGGACGCACGGCACTCGCTAAAATAGAACAGTATCCCTGCGACCTTCTTCTCCTCGATTTAAAACTGACGGATATGAACGGTATGGATATTCTGGAGAAGGTTGCGAAAAAGAAAAATCCGCCACAGGTCATCGTCATTTCCGGAGAGGGCACCATCCATACCGCGATCCGGGCAACCCGGCTGGGCGCTTACGATTTTATCGAAAAGCCTCTGGACTCTGAAAGGTTACTGGTCTCGATCAAGAACGCGCTTCAGAAGAGCCGGCTTGAGAATGAAAAAGCCCGTCTTCTCGAAAATGTCAAAGAACGGTACAAGATGATCGGTGAGAGTGACCCGGTGGTAGAAATGCGGAAGCTGATCGCCAAAGCCACACATTCGGACTCGAAGGTCCTTATTACGGGAGAAAATGGAACAGGGAAAGAACTTGCGGCAAGGGCAATACACATAAACAGCGCGCGCGCGACCGGGCCTTTCATCGCTGTGAACTGTGCTGCGGTTCCGGATACTCTGATAGAGAGCGAACTTTTCGGATACAAGAAGGGGGCATTCACGGGCGCCATTCAGGATAAACCAGGCCGGTTCCAGCTGGCGGATGGAGGCACTCTGTTCCTGGACGAGATCGGTGATATGAGCCTCATTACGCAGGCAAAGGTCCTGAGAGTTCTTGAAGAGGGAGATGTCGAAATGATCGGGGGAAACCAGCTCATCCCACTGGACATCCGGGTCATTGCATCCACTAACAAGGATCTGCAGAAGCAGATGGAGACAGGCAATTTCAGGGAAGACCTCTACTTCAGACTGAATGTGCTCTGCATCCATATACCACCTTTACGCGAAAGAAAGAGCGATATCCCGCTTCTGATCGATTTCTATATCAGGGAATTCTGCAGGGAGAACGGGGTGAAGACCAAGGAGGTCTCACCGGAAGCGATGACTCTGATTATGGACTATTCATGGCCCGGTAATATCAGAGAGTTGAGAAATTTTGTGGAGAAGACCATTGTTCTTGTGGAATCTTTGCGTATCGAGTTTTGTGATGTGCAGCGGATGCTGGAAGGGGAAGCGAAACTCAAAGTAGGAATGGATATATCTGAAATGGAGCTCAAGGATGCCAGGCAGTTGTTCGAAAGAGAATATATCAAAAAGATCCTGAAGCGAAACCAGTGGAATATAACACGTACCTCTGAAAAACTCGGGATCCCCAGGACATATCTTTACAGGAAAATGAAGAATCTGAATATTCCGTTGCAGGAATAAAAAGCCCAATTACAATCCCCGGACCCATAGCCTCTGTCCGGATCCCGTCAGGTTCTGGTCCCGAAACGGGTCAGAATGACGGCTCCGAAGCCCGGTATCCATATTACCAGTATAAGCAGAATTCCCAGAATCCCGAAGGTCACGGATAATGCAGAGCTGAAAAATGAACTGATTTTGCCCAGCAGTGAAGGCAATTCGAGAATCAGAATGCCTAATGCGAGCAGCAGAACAGGGGACTGCGACTTGATCCCGGTTCTGGTCCTGAGGACTTGTCCAAGAAGCAGAGCGAAGGCCGTGCCCCCCATTAAGAAACCGCCGCTGGTCATAAGAG
>CAYXFJ010000077.1:0-3144 GCA_964464265.1 uncultured bacterium | reverse complement strand
ATCGTCGCCAGCAGTACGATGAACACCACTGGCAGGAGAATAAGCCCTACAAAACCCACGACAAGAGTTCTCATGTACTGCCCCTGAAGCCGGTTTTTAATATGAACGGTCTGTTCGGGGAAAGCTGTATATATGATCAAAGCGACCAGGAACACAATGAAAACTCTGAGGAAGCGCAGGATATAATAAACTCCTGAGATCAGATCAGATTCCACAGTATTCTTGAATATTTTCCCGAAATTCATCACATTGGTCTTCCCGGAGATCCGGGCACCCCTGTCCAGCTCTGTATTGCCCCAGATGCAGATCAGATCATTGCTTACATAACTTGTTGATGCAAGACGAATATTCCCGAGGAATACGATAATTCCTCCCTTTACCGTACCGTAGACAATGGCATCGCCGCCTACAACGACAACGTCTCCATTGACAAACTCGTTCCTCCCGATCACCACGTCATCCCCGATCTTGAAGATACCCTTGCGTTCCGTGCGCCCATATGACTGGGCCAGATCTTTCAGTGAGTATTCCTTCCCGTCAATGCGGATATGATCCCGGTCCACTATCACCCCATCGGGAAGCTCGAGGTGACGGAGGATCGAGTCGAAATTGCTGACCTCAATATTGAGTCGATAGAGAATTTCAGGTATGTCTCTCAATTCTCCTTCCTGGGCCTTTTTCCGGATGATCTGGGACAGGATTTCCGCTTTCTCCCTGTCATGTTCAGGGGGAACGGGCTTTGTCTGAGCTTGAAGACCTGTGGTGATCAGTATAATGAGGCAGAGTTTTCGTATCATAGATTCATTCTTCCCTTAGATTTTTCTTTAATATTTCCCTTGCCCGGAAAATCCTCGCTTTCACTGTTCCCAGCGGTATATTCAGAAGCTCACTGATCTCTTCATATGATCTGTCCTCTTTATGCCGCAAAAGAATTACTACTTTATAACGTTCCGGAAGATTCTCGATAGTCTGTTGAATCCTGCGCTGTTTCTCAGCATACAGGTAATCTCCCTCCGGGCTCGGGCTGTCGTCCCTTACCTCCTGCTTGACCTCTCCTTCCTTCAGCTTCAGAGGCTTGTCCAGCGGATACGTCTGAAGCTTTTTTTTCCGGATTGCGTCGATGCAGTTGTTGAAGGCGATCTTATACAGCCATGTCGAAAATGCAAAATGGTTGTCGTAACTTTCCAGCGAATGGAATGCCTTGATAAAAGTTTCCTGTACCAGATCCTCCGTTTCTTCCCGGTTCTTCACCATCTGAAAGATCATATTGAAAAGGCCGTTCTGATAACGTCTGACCAGAGCGTCATAGGCTTGCTGATCTCCTCCGAGTGCTTTCTCGATCAGTTGCTGAATATTCTCCTGGACCACTCACTATCCTAGATTACGGTTCGACCGGGGAAAAGGTTCAATAAAAAGTAAGGGAAAAAAGGATTGTAATCAAGCCGTATTTATTTTCTCAAAATAGAAATTGAAAATTCGAATCTGAAAATTTTTGTTGACTTTTAATCTATAAATCTTCATATTAAGCCTGAACTGCATGATATGTCAGCCTCGGATATCATTTATCCGATGAGATGACAATTCCATCCTCTGATTATGTTGTGTAAAAATGCAGATCCTCAGTACGGAACGCTTCTGGTTTGATGTAAGTTCAGGATTCTTAAATGTAAAGTGGAGAGAAAGTATTTCTCCGCTGACTTGGCTCTTTAACAAAGAGGAGGGTAGTCATGAAAGCCGTTTTCTTTGACGTCAAACTGCGAAAGAAAGTCGATGCAGAAGTTGTCAAAAAGGTGACCTATGGTGCAAAAGGAAAAGAACGGTATGCATTTCGGGGAAAAACATCAGACGGACGGAATCTTACTAAATTCGTAACCAAGGCAGAATGGGAAAAAGCAAAGATCTGACACGTATTTCGGGAAGATCATCATCTGGTTTTTCATCTCGGCTTTATCATGATTTTATAAGGTGGTTCCATCATATCAAGGAGGCATTTCCATGGTCGCGATGCGTTTCGACTATCGGGATATTTTTCAATCCACGCGCCTTGCATTCGGCTTTCAGCGGCTCTGGATCCAGTTCGTAGGGCTGCTCAAAGGGTACCTTGCCTATCTGGTCCTGACCTATTTGAGTCTGATGCTGGCAGGAAAGGATTTCAGCTGGATATGGCAAAACCAGGGACTGCTGCCATGTGTACGCGGCATTGATCTGCCCTGGTACAGCTGGATCCTGTTTGCGCTCGGTGTACTGCTGCTGGTCTTTTCATGGCTGCTGGCAGCCACAGGTGTTGCGAGAGCCACTTATATGCACCTTAAAGGCAATACTTTCTACACCTGGAAAGAAGCCTGCAGTTTTGCGCTGAAAAAGAAAAGCGGATCGATCCTTTCTACTCCTCTGGCCATTGCCCTCATTGCCGTATTCATTGCTTTAGGCGGTGTGGTGATCGGGCTTCTGGGACGTATCCCGTATGTTGGTGAGCTGGGGATCTCATTATTTTCTCAGATATGGTTTCTCGCTGCTCTTTTCCTCGTTTTTGTGATCCTGGCGCTCGGTGTATCTTTCATTCTTGTGCCTGCTATCCTGGCTACAACAGACGATGATGCCTTTGAAGGTATCTTTCAGAGTTTCTCTACACTCTACAGCCAGCCCTGGCGCTTCATCCTCTATGAGTTTTACCTGATCGTAATCAGTCTGCTCGGTTTTGTGGTGCTGGCGTTTATTGCCAAACAGGCATGGGGACTGATGACAACCATTCTCGTATGGGGAATGGGCGACAAGTATGCAGATCTTTCCTATGCGGCGTCCTATCATCTGCAGAACTGGATTTACACTGCGGTGGCCTGGTCCAGAGCCTATCTGGGAGAATACAGTTCTTACCTCTTTTTCTCCAGAGAATTCACAGCCCTGGATCTTCCTTTAATGATGAAGATCTCTTCCTGGATCTTTGCCATCATACTGGTGGTGATCGGCGGTTTTATCCTCTGTTATCCTCTGGCCATTTTCAATGCCGGCAATACGCTGATTTTCCTCATCCTGAAAAAGAAGAAGGATGATGAAAACCTTCTGGAAAGAAAAGACCGGGAGGAAGAGGAGGAGGAAGAAGAGGAGGAGGAAGAGGAAAAAATAGAGGAGAAACCTGCTGAACCC
>CAYXFJ010000076.1:0-12096 GCA_964464265.1 uncultured bacterium | reverse complement strand
GAACTGCGGGCCTCACTGAGAGACCCCTGAAAGAGCACTTCGCCCTGGTCCATGAACACCACACTGTCTGCAATGCGCAGAATACTTCGCACCTCATGTGTTACGATGACCATGGTTGTGCCAAAACGATCCCTCAGTGTCACTATCAGATCGTCCATAGCAGATGCTGTCGTGGGATCCAGGCCGGCAGTGGGTTCATCGCAGAAGATCACCTGGGGGTCCATGATCATTGCCCGGGCAAGGGCTGCACGCTTTCTCATGCCTCCGGACAGTTCGGACGGGAGAAGGTGATAGGCATGCCCCAATCCCATCAGGTTCAGCTTCATCCTCACCATTCTGTAAATCAAAGGATAGGGCAGGCTGGTATGCTGTTTCAGGGGGATAGCCACATTTTCCGCCACGGAGATCGAATTGAGCAGGGCACCGTTTTGAAAGAGGACGCCGATTCTGTACAGAATACGGTTGAATTCCGGTTCATCCATCAGGGTGATCTCCTGATCGAACAGCCGGATGGACCCGGACCAGGGAGTGTACAGGCGTATCAGATGCTTGAGCAGCGTGGTCTTGCCGCAGCCGCTTGCGCCGAGTATCAGGGTGATCTTCTCCTTCTCCGCGGACATGGAGACCTTTTTTAAAACAGGGGTTCCATTGAAACCGCCGGTTACCTCGTGTACCTGTACGATCAGAGGCTCTTTGCTCGTTTTCACAGTAACCTTGCCTTACGTTCCACAGTTCAGCTATCAGTAATAGGCATCTATACTCTGGCCGAAATAGAAGATAAGTCCCAGAAGGCTGTCCGCAAGGATCACGAAAAAGACCGATGCGACCACAGAAGCAGTCGTGGCTTTCCCCACATTCTCGGATCCGCCTTTCACCTGAAAACCGTAGTGCGCTCCGACCAGAACGATAATCCATGAAAAAATAACACTTTTTATGAATCCTGTGGCCATATCCCTCAGGATCAGGGCGTTCACCACCTGGTTGTAGAAAGGCTTGATACCTATATCCAGATAGGCTACCCCGATAACCAGAGCGCCGATTATACCGATGAAGATTGAGAGCATTGTCAGAATGGGCATGGTCAGTGTAATCGCGTAGAACTTCGGTACAAGGACATAGCGTACGGGATTGAGAGCCATGGATTTCAGGGCGTCGGTCTCTTCTGTGACCACCATGGTGGCTATCTCGGAAGCGATCGAAGAGCCGCTTCGTCCTGCAAACACGATGGCTGTGATAAGGGGTCCCATTTCTCTTGCCATGGAGATGGCGATCAGATCCGCCACAAAAATACTGGCTCCGAACTGACGGAGCTGTGCCGCCGACTGCAATGCCAGGATAAAGCCTATAAGAAAAGCGATGAGTGCCACAATCGGGAAAGCATTCATTCCGATTTGTATGCACTGATTGACGAACTCCCCCCTGCGGATTCCTTTTTTATTGAATAATCCAGTTATGGCGTAATAGAAAGTGTCCGCTATCAGGTACAAAAAACCGTGCACGACCGAGCCGGTATGAAAGGCAAAGTCCCCGAGGCGCTCGAAAAATACCGGTCTGGCAGGCTCAGGAGCAGGGGCCATCCCCCTGGATGTGAAAAGTTCGGTGGCTTCCCTCACATGATCAGGCACATGCAGGAATTTGAGCCTGATCTTTTTCGACTCCGCTTTTTCCTGCAGTTCATCGATGAAAACCACACCCGCACTGTCGATGCGATCCACACCGGAAAGATCAAAGATAAGGGTGTCTTCTTCCCACTCTTCGATCGCCAGATGAAGATCCGCATGGATCTCGTCTATTCGGTCCATGGTCATGGATCCGATGAACGTAACCGTGTCCCCGGATATGTGGGCTTTTAACATCCTCTCGTTTCCGAAAGAGAATCGCTATTGCGCGGACAGAACGCCCGCGACCGTGTCTATGAATTCCAGCATCTGCTCCCAGATCACTTCGCTTGTGATCCGGGCAAACGTGTTCATGCTGTTGTTCGGCTTCAGAGGCTTTTCAATATCGAACGGATAGGACAGCACTTCCGATTCATCTTTCCCGTTTTTTAAAAGGATCTCTCCCTTGACATGCGCAGCCTGCCCGTCTTTCGTCGCGACCCGTTCCAGTGCGAATATTCTCCCGTCAACGATCCAGTCCGGGCCTGCGGAATGCCCCAGCGTGCACACTTTGAAAAGGTTCTTCTCAAGCAGGATCTCGTAAACCAGCTCTGCGACAGCTGCTCCCGGCTTTACAGCCCAGAAGGCATAATAAAAATAATTCAGTTCGTTGGAAGCTGAACGTACTGCGATGTTTGTCTGCGAATAGGGGCGGTTCACCCAGAAATCCCTGACATCCACCTGATAGTTGAGAGACCTGTCCACAGGGACGATTTCAGTAACGCGGGATTCCGGCAGTTCCATCACATAGTAGGTTTTCATCAAAGCTTGCCTGGCGCATCCTGAAAACAGCAAGAACGCCATCAACAGCGTAAACAGGATTTTTTTCATTTTGTTCTCTCCAGTCCATAATCCGGCGCATCCTTTGGCCTGGATCCCCTTACAATCACGGAAGGATCTTCACTGACCAGCCGGGAGAATTGATTGAGGAAGTCCACTGCTTCCCTCAGGGACTCGATGGTCGCCACCAGATCCGACCTGCTTTTTGAAAAGGTGATCTCGGAATCCTTGAGCAGGCTGTTG
Organism: uncultured bacterium; assembly: GCA_964464265.1. Lineage (GTDB taxonomy): Bacteria > Zhuqueibacterota > QNDG01 > QNDG01 > DSAB01 > CAYXFJ01. The sequence continues at coordinate 9,415 of CAYXFJ010000076.1, read as the reverse complement.
GTGCGCTCGAGCGTCATCACTCCTTCCTGGACCAGTTTCAACAGCTCGGCGTTTTTCAGGGTCTCCGTGACTTCTGAAATGTTTTCTGCGATGTTTCCAAGCGTGTCCGAAAGGACCAGGCTTTCAATACGGTTAAGGGTGCGGTTGGCGGAACCGACCATGGGTTTCATCTCCTCGGATATCTTCTCGATGTTGGCCACAATGCGGACCAGCGACTCATTGTTCTTTTTAAGAATGGTATTCAGTTCATTCATGGTCCCTGCGGTATTATCGATGAGCGTGAGAAAGCTTTCTCTCTGCGGCATATCGGTCATCATGGCAATGTTGTTCAGCACCATCTCGGCTTTCTCTGCGATCACCTCCGCCCTTCCTGTAATTGCCACTGCTATCGACTTTCCTGCCTTGATATAGCCTCCGGGCGCCAGGGTCTTTGCCTGCATGGATCCGCCTTTAAGCTCCACCAGTTTCAGGCCGGTAATCCCGAGAAACATGATTTCGGCCTCAGTATCCTCCCTGATGGGAACGCCGTGATCGAGGCTGACCTCTACGATGATACGGCGTATGTCTTTCGGATCAATTGTGATATCGCTCACATATCCCACTGTTATCCCCTGATACTTTACCGATCCGCCTTCCTGAAGTCCGGTCACAGAGATGTCACGAAAACCAATATAATAAACATCCCTGATTTCGAAAATCTTCGGAGCGAGTATCACGCCGATCATGACGAGAATGGCGAATACAGATACACTGATGAAAACGCCCAGACGGATTTTCTGGGATCTGGTGACCATGATCACTCCTGAAATGTTAGTTATATACTTTGACAGTGCCGTTCAATTCCGGAGCATCCAGACAGCCATCTCTCCGGGACCGCGGTGATTCCATGCATAGTAGGGCACTGCCAGAATATCTGTTCTCCGGGAAGACGTTTCTTGTGACTTTCCGTTTCCCGGCCGTCTGTAACCCGTGCCTCTGATGACAGTCACACCGTTGAGAAGATCCTGCCGGAATTCCGTTCCGAGCCAGGCATTATCCTCCAGAGCCAGATCCAGAACACGGCCGCCATGATCCGCTCCTTCCAGACAGTACACCACAGGTCCCCTCTCCAGAGCGACTTTACCCAGATCTTCCCTGACATTCTCATTGGCAACAACCCTCTTCACGCCCATCGGGAGCCTGATCTCCACCCTGTCCCCGGACTTCCAGGTCCTTCGCAGAAGAGCAAATCCGTTTTCCAGCTCCAGAGGGACATCCTCGTTGTTGACGGAAAGCTCTACGCCGGCTGAATCAGGATCGAGATACCGGTACAGATCTCCGGGAACAGGCCGGTTCACAGCCCATCCGGGTATCCTTATAAAAAGTGTGAAGGACTCCGCTTTTTCAGGTTCGATCTCCAGAATGATGCGCCCTTCCCACGGATAGGCCGAGCTCTGCTTTATCTTCATGCGGTGTCCGTTCCCGAAACTGGCCTCGCTTCCAATGAACAGGTTCACATAAACATCCCTGCCCCTCGTGGCATAAATGGTCCCGGCAATGGATGGAAGGAACCGGACCACGTTGGAGGGACAGCAGGAGCAGTCAAACCAGGGCTGGCGGGTGAGCGTCCCTCCTGAATTGAATTTATAAATGCCGTCGCTTTCGAGCGGGTTGGGATAAAAAAACAGGTCGCCCGAAAAAGAGATCCCGGACAGGAATCCATTGTAGAGAACGCGCTCCAGAACATCAAGATAGCGGGCATCCCCGTGGAGAAGAAAGAGCCTGTGATTCCACATGGCATTGGCGATCGCAGCACAGGTTTCGTTATAAGCCGTAAGGTTTGGCAGTTCGTAATTTTCACCGAAGGACTCGCCGCGTCTGCTGGACCCGATACCGCCGGTCAGGTACATTCTCTTCGAAACGATGTTGTCCCATATCCTGTCAATAGCCTTTATATAGGAAGGATCTCCGGTCAGCGCAGCCACATCCGCCATGCCGGAGTACATATATCCTGCCCTGACCGCGTGTCCTACGGCTTCAGTCTGCTCCACTACGGGCATATGATCCTGATGATAGGTACCGTAGGTTTTCCTTTCCGCAGTATTCCCTCTCTGATCCAGAAAGAATTTGGCCAGATTTAGGTATTTCTTCTCACCGGTCATGCGGTACAGTTTCACAAGGCCTATTTCGATCTCCTGATGACCGGGCACGTCGTTTCTTTTACCGGGTCCGAAAACGGATGCGATATGATCCGCCAGTCTGACCGCCACATCGAAAATTTTCCGCTTTCCGGTTGCCTGATAGTAGGCGACTGCAGCCTCGAAGAAATGTCCTGCACAGTACATTTCATGCTTATCCTTGATGTTGGTCCATCTGTTTCCCGGCTGCTTTTCCGGAACCGAGTAAAACGTGTACAGGTATCCGTCCTCCCACTGCGCGGCTGCGATCCTGTCAATCACGGAATCCACATATTTCTCGAGCTCCGGATCCGGAGACAGGCTCAGGGTGTAGGCCGCTCCTTCAATGATCTTGTAAACGTCCGAATCGTTGAAGTATATCCCTTCGAACTCCCCTTTTTCCAGGCCGGCTGCCTTTGCAAAGTTCGAGATGCGGCCTGTCTCTTCACATTTTTTAAAATCGAAAGGCACTGTCACCCTTCGGTTGGTTTCCATGCGGGGCGACCAGAAGCTGTCCTCGATACGCACGGCCGTAAAAGGCAGAGGCTCTATGGGGTAGTCTTTCGCTCTTCCGGATGAACAGCCGGAAAGAGCTGTCAGGATGAAAAGTACGGGACAGAAAACGGCCATACGCATTATCGGCTCCTCTTTTTTTATTTTACGGTCAATCCTCATAATTTTCTCCTGCGTTTTTCCTTATCGCATTCTTCCATTTCCGGCCCAGGTCCGCCGATCTGCAGGGTGGACTCGATGATCCTGTACTTGCTCCGGAGGTATTCGTTCATGAGCCGGGCAGCCTGCTTATCAGCTGAAGCAGGATTCCCGACAACCACGTGAGCGGTATAAATCAGCATATCCTGGGTGATAGCCCACAGATGGTCGTTGGTCACACGGAGGATCTCCGGGAACCTTGCCTTGAGATCCTCCGAAATGAGCTCCGCGTTCAAGCCTCCGGGTGCCATTTCAAGAAGGATCACGGAGGATTCCCTCAGCACACCCCAGGCCCACCAGAGAATGGCAAGGGAAATGAGAAGGCTTACGACAGGATCCAGTATCACCCAGTTTGTGATCAGGATCACCACCGCCGCAGCCAGAATGCCTATTGAAGAGGCTGCATCTGCAATCATGTGGTAGAAAACACTGCGAATGTTCAGATCCTTTTTGTGGCTGCCATGCAGAATGGCCACGCTGATGAGATTGACTGCCAGTCCTGCGGCGGCGATAAGGAGCATGGGCAGGCCGAGAACCGGTACCGGATGTCGTATCCGCTGTACAGCTTCATAGCACACCACGCCGACCACAGCGAGAAGGAACAATCCGTTCACGAACGCAGCAAGGATCTCTGCCCGGAACAATCCGAACGTTCTGTGATGACACAGGGGTTTTTTGGCAATGATAATGGCAGCCAGGCTGATGCCCAGAGCAAAAGCGTGGGTGAACATATGTCCGGCATCGCTTATCAGTGCGATGGATCCCGTCATAAATCCTCCCACCAGCTCTGCCACCATGACCACAGAAGTAATGGCCATGGAGAGTATCAGTTTCTTCTTTTCGGCGCTGCGGTGTTCGAACAGACGCTCTGAAAAGGGACTTGTCCTGTATTTTGCCTCAGATACGGACAACCCTGTATTTCTCCCGTTTATCCCGGAAATTGTCTATCTCATTAATATACATTTTTTGGTGACGATCTCTGACGCGGTTTCTAATCTGTAAAAAAAAACCTCCGGAAGCCACATCCGTATCACAGCCCACTCAGGGATCTCCAGATACGCCGCATGTGGATACCAGCTGACCCTCTGCCCAGCTCAGGCCGCCGTTCGTCGAATAATAATAGGAGTCGATATTGGCACCTGCAGCCAGATTGAGAAGATCTGTGGGATCGATGGCTATGGTTACCTCCTCGGGATCCGTGCTGCCCGGAAGGTTGACCTGAATATTGGGATACTGAGCAGCTGCGCCTGAGGTCAGCACCACGGAACAAACGATGGATACCGGCTTCATAACGCCCCCCGTTTGTTGTGACAGTATATTATAATAAACTTCCCTTAAGAACCCAAGAAAAAAATCAGGGGCATGTTCCATGGACAGGATTAAACTGAAGGAAAAGAAGTATGGCTCCTGTTCCGGAGGGATGCCTGATCAGCAGACAGCTGCAAAAAACGCAGGGCAGATACAGAAGGAAATAACCGGTCCGTATGAGAACAATCACAGATTTATAAACAGGAATGCCTGATAGATGGATTGTGCTGCTGTCGTTATTGTCAGCAGCTGTTCCGGCTCACTCTGGACAATTTCGCCCTGAGAGCTCCAAGCCTTTCGGTATGATGCGGATGAGTGGAAAAGTAGGAAAGGCTGCCTTTTTTTTCAGAAGTACCTCTCAATTTCATCAGCGCGGAAACTGCTTTCCCGCCGTCGAAACCAGCATAAATCATCATCTCCGCCGCGAACCGGTCCGCCTCCATCTCCTGTTCCCGGGAATAGCTGCTCTTGAGAAAGCGCTCCGCAGTTTCCAGTGTCAGGCGGCCAAGGATACCGGATTTCCCGATCTTCGAGATCATCTGTGCGGAGGTTTCCGCAAGTACCCTGTCGAAAGGATGTCCCCTGACCACATGACCTATTTCATGGGCCAGTACAAATGCGATTTCCTGATCGTCCATTAATTCAGCAAGAGCGGCAGTAACGAAGATAAATCCTCCCGGCAGGGCGAACGCGTTGATCTCAGGATGGAGAATCAGATAAAAATGAAACTTCCGTGTCTTTTTCAGTCTTGCCAGAAGCCGCTTGCCCGTATTCTCTATCAGGGTTTCTGCCCGGGAATCCTCTGCTGCCGGGTAGGCTTTCAGGATCTTGAGCGCAAGATTGCCGCCTACGGCATACTCGGCCTCGAGCGCATCCCTTTCGCTTCCGAAAAGCGACTGATAATACCACCTGCCCCTGTTGACCAGGCGTCCCAGCCTGACCCCGATCTGGTAATAAACGGAGGACATGCCTCACCCCCACTCCGCCCCGCGTATCCGGCGCAATCTGTCCCCGCGTTCAAACAGGAAGATCAGAACCATGCCCGCCACAAATCCTCCGATATGCGCGAACCAGGCCACACCACCCTGGGATCCCGGCTGCAGCGAGCCGACACCGCTCAGTATCTGCATGAGGAACCAGAATCCCAGAGCGAACACGGCAGGGATGCGGATCCTCCGGATGAAGAAGAAAAGTATCAGCAGCATATGTATCTTCGCAGTCGGATAACGGATGAAATACGCTCCCAGTATACCCGAAATAGCGCCGCTGGCTCCCACCATGGGAATGGTCGATCCCGGAGCGATGACAACATGCGAAAGAGCGGCTATCAAACCGCAGCATATATAGAATCCCAGGTACCGGAACGGTCCCATCAGGGATTCCACATTATCCCCGAAAATCCAGAGATAGATCATGTTTCCCAGAAGATGAAGAAAGCCGCCGTGCATGAACATGGAGGTGAGCAGTGTCAGGATATTCGGCACGGATGACTGGAATTCCGGCGGCAAAGTCGCATCTTCGCTGAAGTGAACGATCTCCCAGGGGATGGCCCCCCACCGGAAAACGAAGGCCTGAGCCCCGGGTCCGAGAACGATTTGGTATATATGGACAGCTATGTTCACGAGGATGAGCAGCAGAGTGACGACTGGAAAAGCGAGCCTGCGATTATCGTCTTTGATCGGGATCATGAAAACCTCATTACCGGCTCAGCGTGAAGTGGCTTTCGTGTATTGCGATGTTGCCTGCCCTGTCCTTGAGGAACACCTGAAGCGTATGTTTCCCTTCCGCAATAGGCGCACGCACGAGAGGGTATGCCGCCTCCATAACAGGGTCGTATTCAACGATAAAGCGTTTACCATCTATCCAGACAAGATAGTTATCTTCTCCTGAGATTCCGGACAGGGTATCCCTGAACGATACCGTGATCCGTGGCAATGGATCGCGTATCACGGAACCGGGCGCCGGAAGCACATTCAGGATGATGGGCGGAATCGTATCTTCCAGAACGGTGAAGCGGCCGAGCTCCAGCGTTCTCGCGGTCAGTCTGCCCTCATCACGGCTGGTTTCCATATAGGCTGCACCCTGACTTCCCACCCGGTAAATTCCGTATTGTTCATTGCGCGTCCCGGCATCAGAAAAATCGATCTGGATTTCGGCGGCTTCCCTGAGAGGGACATCCTGCGGAAACACATTGTAGATTTTTGTGACCTGTGAGGAGTCCGGAAAATTCTCCTCGAGACAGTAAGCCAGAAATGAGCCATACACGCTTCCCGGCCCGAAAGAGATCCTGCAGTATCCATCCCCTGAGAGCACCAGCCCTCCTTTTTCCTGAGAGATCTCCGCGATCTTCAGGGTATCCTGAACGGTCCTGGATTGTCCGAAAGGCTGCATAAACTTTAGTTCCGAGACCAGAAGTCCGTCCATTCCGGATTTCCACGGCCATATGCCGATGAATTCCTGGGAGCTTTTTGGAAAAAGGGAAACCGGCTCTTTATCCCACCCGTTCGTTTCCAGCAGGAGAGAGGGTGTACCTGCCAGCGGTTCATCTGATCGTATTTGGTAGAAAACATACTGGTCAAAAAACATTTTTTCAATGTCGATATTCGCCGAAGACCATTCCATGGGAAGGGTGCCGTTATCCGGAGGTCGCTCTTTGAAACTGGAATACAGGAGTTCTGATACAGGTATCATGTACAGAGTGCCGTGGATATCCGTACTATTACCGAAAAAATCTGAGACGGAAATACGAAGGTTGTGCGGACCGCGTTCCACGGAAAAGGAACCTTTCTCTATTTGCTCACTGTCTCCATGCCCCGGATGCACATTATCCCAGCAATGTACCAGTCCGGCCCAGGTCCTGTCCGGTTCATAAAAGGGCAGCTGGTTTCCTCTGTCCCTGTACAGTTTCTGATACAGTCCCCATCCCCATACCTTCAGTCTGTAATCCCGGTCAAGTTCCACATCCCTTGAGACGCTGTACGAAAACTGGTCATATTTCACGGTGAATACCGGGATTTCGTCGATGGCCATTTCCATCTTATAGGGAGCGAAGCGGTTGGGAGCCCCTTCGGACTGGTCATAGGCTGAAACGGCGATCCCGACAGCACCCCACACCGGTATGGAGTCAGGCAGGATATAGGATCCCCCGCTTTTCAGAACCGGAAACCGTTTCGGCTTAAAATCTCCTGCAACATGAGAACCGAAAAAAACGGGGGTCACACTGACCGAGCTCACTCTGGGACCCACGAAATCCTCAATGGCATATCCGAGTGAAAGCGGATTGACCGGATGGTTCTGAGCGTTCCTGACCTCGAAATGCAAATGGGGATCCCGGCAGCCGCTTCTGCCTGTGTAACCGATCACCTCTCCCTTCCGGACAGGGACCGCACCGGACATCAGCCACTTGTCTATTTGAAAACGGTTCTTTCTTTCCTGCTCGGTATATACAATGGATTCGATCGAATCTGAAAATGCCGAAAGATGGGCATAGACCACAGTCATTCCGTTGTCCAGCTTATGGTAAAGCGCGCGTCCGTATCCGTAAGGAGAGACCCGTATCCTGATAATGGATCCGTTCTCCACAGCGAACACTTTGTATCCTGTTTTTCCCCATGTCTTGATATCGATTCCTGCATGAACATGCCCGGACCTGTACTCCCCGAAAGAAGAAGTCATCACCTCGCTCGCGTCCGTGGGCCATAATACAGCTTTGTCCTGGGACCGGAGTTCGATACTTACACCGGCCATGCCTGCCAGGATAAAGATGAAAGCGCAAAGTTGTAGCCGCATTGTTATTTCCTGTAAGTCTTAATGATTCCGCTGAATTTTCGAATGTGTTCCGGTGTGGTCCCGCAGCATCCTCCGACAATGTCCGCTCCGGCATCCAGAAGATGGTGCAATTTTTGAGCCATGTCATCCGGTGTTTCCGGGTATACGGTCTTTCCTTGAGCGAGGTACGGAATTCCGGCATTTGCCTCAGCGATGATCGGCGTGTCCGTTAACGGCCGCATTTCCCTGACAATATCGATGAAGTCATTTATCCCGTGACCGCAGTTCGAACCGACCCCGTCTGCTCCCTTCTCGACCAGGGTCCTGACAGCGGAAGGGATGTCCACGCCCATCATCGTCCGGAAACCCTGCCTGCCCCTGTCGAACGTCATGCATGCAATGATCGGGAAATCCCCGAGCGCCCTGCCTGCTTCGACGGCCAGGGATATCTCTTCGAGCGCTGTCATGGTTTCAATGATGATGAGATCCGCTCCTCCGTCCATCAATGCCTTGATCTGCAGCCTGAAACCCTCGCGCATTTCCTCCGGCTGAGCCTTACCCAGGGGAGTGAGGAATTCTCCTGTAGGTCCGACGGAACCGGCCACCAGTGCCCGCTTTTCCACCGCTTTTCTTGCCAGTGAAGCTGCGTGAAAGTTGATCTGATATACTTCCTTCAGACCGGATTTTTCGAGCTTGTACCTGCTGCCCCCGAAACTGTTCGTGGTCACGATACCGGCACCGGCTTCCAGATATTCCCTGTGCACGTCCTCCACCCAGTCGGGATGCACGAGGTTCAGTTTTTCAGGGACTTCCCCTGCTTTGAGTCCCCGGGCAAAAAGCCGGGTCCCCATGGCACCATCAAAAAGAAGGATGTTCTCCTTCACCCGTGAAAGAAAAACATTTCGTTTCATAACCTGCCTTTCTCTTCCCGTGTCAGATGATTCTTCTTCAGCCCTGAAGCACTCTCCGGTTGCATACGGATTCCCGGAGCCGATCCTGTTATGGGACCGTTTCTTTTATGAGCCGTGGCATTCCCGTCAACCGGAAAGCTCCGGAAACAGGCCGGTTTCCTGCGGATCACTCACGTCTCAGTATCCTGACCTCGCACGAACAGAGCTTCTCAAAAATCTCCGCATCCCCCACGTTTCCGATGAGTGTGCCCCAGTGCATGGGCACAGCCACTTTCGGCTTGATCAGGTCCGCAGCCTGAGCCGCTTCCCTGGCTGTCATGGTATAGGTCCCGCCTACAGGAAGGAAGACCACATCCGCGCGGATATCTTTCATTTCCGGAATGAGATCCGTATCACCAGCATGATAATAGGTCACATTATCCAGCTTGAACACATACCCCACGTATCCGCTTGCTTTCGGATGAAACCTCTTATTGATATTATAAGCGGGAACTGCCCTGACAGAAACTTTGCCGAGTGTGAGGGTTTCCCCGCTACTGATCTTTTGTACTTCCCCGGCCG
>CAYXFJ010000075.1:2114-12269 GCA_964464265.1 uncultured bacterium | reverse complement strand
ACCTGCAATAATCCCGGATTTGTAAAACTGGTTGCTGAAATGCTTTACAATAGATCTGGAAAAATTGTCCAACAAAAAGACCAGATTCTGGTGAAACTTGCAGATAAAAGCATTATCGCTCGACCGGTAACTCCGAACGAAAGTAATTTGAAACAGTCTCTAACAGAGCCGATTGCATATTCGACAAAAATAGATGTGGAATTTTCTGAAATACAACAATGGATCCTGCAAGAGGAAGATAAATATATTCAAGAAAAATCCAAATATGGTAAGCTTGGCGAAACCTGGAATGCCATCCAGAATGCGGTAAACTGGCCGGTGGTTTATGATCCTGAGAAGAACCGTGTGGTGACTCCGGTATCACGTCCCTGGTCGTACGGTTGGGGAAATGGTCAACCGGGCGGCTACGTGCTGTTTTGTTGGGACAATTTTTTTGCTGCTTTTATGCATACCATTAACAGCAAAGAACTTGCCTTCAACGAAGCGATCCAGATGTGCCGGGAAATTGATGAGCTGGGTTTTGTGCCAAATTTTTCCGCACCTCATCATTTGAAAAGCCGGGACCGCTCGCAACCGCCGGTGGGGTCAATGATGGTGCTGGAAATTTATAAAAAGTATCCTGAAAAATGGTTTTTCCAGGAGGTGTTTGACCGATTACTGACCTGGAATCGATGGTGGGGAAAAAATCGAGACCACGATGGTTATCTTTGCTGGGGATCGAATCCGTTTGAACCGGTACTGAATGACCGGCGGGAACTGGTGCAAAATGAATTTCAAGCGGCTGCCTATGAGTCCGGGCTGGACAACAGTCCCATGTATGATGGTGTGCCGTTCGATACGACAACCCATCTGCTGCAAATGGCTGATGTGGGATTAATGGGATTGTATATCGGCGATTGCGAGGCGTTGAGAGAAATTGCTGATATTCTTGGGCGAACAAACGAAACAATAGAATTGCAGGCACGAGCGGAAAAATACCGCCAGAAATTACAGACCCTGTGGGATGAAGATTTCGGGCTTTTCCTGAACAAGCGACTGGATACGGGTGAGTTGAGCCGGCGTATCTCTCCGACCCATTTTTATGCCCTGATCGGAAAGGCGGCCACGCAGGGACAGGCTGAGCGGATGATTGACGAACATTTCTACAATTCACAGGAATTCTGGGGCGAATGGATCATGCCATCTGTCGCCCGTAATGATACGGCTTATACCGGACGCGATTACTGGCGTGGGAGCATCTGGGCGCCAATGAATTTTCTCGTTTACTGGGGAATGCGCAACTATGATCTGTCAAAAGCCCGCCGGGATCTAACAGAAAGATCCAATGCCCTGTTGATGAAACAATGGAATGAAAAAGGCCACATCAGGGAAAATTATCATGCCGAAACCGGCGGCGATCCTGGCTCCAGCAGCGATCATTTCTATCACTGGGGCGCATTACTGGGGATGATCGCTTTAATGGAGCATTAAGACACAATAGAACAAATACTAACCAAGGAGCAAAATTTTAATGAGAACACAACCAAAACTTACAAATCTGCAGTTATGGGCATTGGTCATGTTCCGCGTTGTCATTGGCTGGCATTTTTTGTATGAAGGTCTGGTGAAACTTTTCACTCCGAATTGGACCGCCATGGAATATTTGTCAATGGCACGCTGGTGGTTCGCCGGATTCTTTAACTGGATCGCCACAACACCATGGGCGCTGGCGATTGCTGACTTTATCAATATCTATGGTCTTATAGCCATTGGTCTGGCATTGATGCTTGGCCTTTTTACCCGCATTGCCTTATGGAGTGGTATTGCTCTGCTGGCAATGTATTATATCGCGTACCCGCCGTTTATCGGACTTGATTACGGTGTGCCCAATGAGGGCCACTATCTCATCGTTAATAAAACCTTAATTGAATTGTTAGCGCTGTTGATTCTGGTAATTTTTCCCACCAGTAGCCGGATCGGACTGGATCGCTGGTTCAAATCGCTAAAGCTGAAACTCGTATCAAAAAGGCAACAAACCAGTTCCGATAGCGCTGAATCTTTGGATCTGCCTCCTGAGGATATGGGGCGTCGTGCCTGGTTGAAAAGCATTGCGACGATACCCTTTGCTGGCGCTTTTGCATTCGCCGCGATGCGTAAAAAAAGTTATGAAGAGAAGTATCTGATTGATGCCGTAACCGGCGCATCAATCAAAACCTTTGATTTTAGCGGTTTGAAAGATTTAAAGGCGGAGATACCCAAAGGCTCTATCAAAGGTACACAATTCAGCCGTTTAATTCTGGGCGGGAACCTGTTGTCCGGATGGGCGCATTCTCGTGATCTGATCTATGTGTCGCAATTGGTGCGAGCTTATCATCATAAAGATAAAATTTTCGCGACATTACTCATAGCAGAAAAGTGTGGCATCAATACGCTGCTCACCAATCCGGTTATTGCAAAAATCATTAATGAATACTGGGATCGAGGAATCGGGAAGATTCAGTTTATTTCTGATTGTGTGGGCTTGAATTATACAGCTGAAGGAGCTGCCGCGGCGCCTTACCAGGAGTTTCTGGATAGGATTCAAATGGCGATTGATCATGGCGCATGTGCCTGTTACATTCAGGGCGAAACAGCCGATTATTATATGAAGTATGGTAACGCCGATGCACTTGCTAAGGCTTTTGACCTGATGCGCAACAACAAGGTGATTGCTGGTATTGGCGCTCACCATATCGAGACGATTAAAGCCTGTGTGGCGGCTGGTTTTACTCCCGACTTCTGGATGAAGACTTTACATCATCACAATTACTGGTCTGCCGGACATCCGAAATGGCATGATAACATATTCTGCTACAGGCCCGAGGAGACCATTGCTTACATGGAAACGTTGCACCAGCCCTGGATTGCTTTCAAAACACTGGCGGCCGGTGCCATAAAGCCAGCCGATGCTTTCCGTTATGCATTCGAAAATGGCGCTGATTTTGTATGTGCTGGTATGTACGATTTCCAGATGGTGGAAGATGCCAATATTGCGCTGGAGGTAGTGAATGATGCAACGTTGGCGGAGCGGCGCCGTCGTGATTGGATGGCCTGAGCGAATTGCTTCAGCACCGCAAAGATTGGCTTAATTTCGGGTAACAAAGAATTTCCGGCACCAGGAGTGTGCCAGAACAAAAAGCCATAACTCTCAACGATCAGACCAGTGAATTAAATGAGAGGATCGCCTGATGAAGTTCAAAAAAGTTCTTGCAAATAAATTTCCTGTTTTTTATATTTGTCTAGACAAATAGACAAATAGAGAATCAGGGCATGATCATCGACCGTAAAAGTCCTGTCCCCCAGTACTTCCAGCTTCAAACCTGGCTTATCGGACGTATCGAACAGGGAATTTTCAAGCCTTCTGACAAAATTCCGACAGAGGAGGAGCTTGTCCGGATGACCGGCCTGGCCAGGGCTACTATCCGGCAGGCTGTACAGAATCTGGTCAATATGGGTTATCTCATGCGGCGCAGGGGTCTGGGGACTTTCGTGCTGGAACACAACGTGAACACAGGCAGGAAGGAGATGATCGGTGTTCTGGTCCCTGATATCCGAACAGGCTATACCCCGGAACTGGCCCGTGGCGCGGAAGACGAGGCGGTCAGGGACAGGCTCATGATGATCCTCTCCAATACGGATGACCTTCCTTCCAGGGCAGAGGCGAACAGCAGGCGCCTCATCGAACAGGGGGTCAGCGGAGTGGTGTTCGTACCCACATCCGGTACGGACAGGAGAAACCGGAATATCGTAGAGATATATGAAAAGAACCATATCCCGGTGGTTCTGGCGGACCGTCAGATCAGCGGCAGTAATATGGATCTTGTCACAACGGACAATCTGGAGGGTGGATACAGGATAACGCGGTACCTGATTGCTCATGGGCACAAAAAGATAGCCATCATCCTCTCCGCACTTTTCAGCACCGAACGTTTGCGCCTCGAAGGATACAGGAAAGCTCTGTCCGAGGAGGATATTCCCGTGAATGGCGACTGGATTTATTCGAGCGATAAGCCGTTCGATGAGGTCCATTACAGGGAGATCGCCTCCCGGGTTCTTTCAGATAAGAAGAGACCCACAGCCATTTTTGCTTCACATGACCGCATTGCCTTTCTAATTCTTGAGGTTGCAAAGGAGAAGGGGATAGCCATTCCCGGAGATCTTTCGATTGCAGGATATGACGACCTCCCGTTCGCCAGATCCCATCCTACTGGATTGACGACTATGCATCAGCCTATCTATGAAATGGGCAGGGAGAGCGTGAAGCTGCTTCTTTCCCGTCTGAGGGATTCAGAGGAACCACCGTCACAGATCGTACTGAAATCGGAACTGATCGAAAGGGATACGGTCCGGCATCTGTGACAGTCTTCCCTGTGAGAGTGACAGGGTCTTAAAGGAAGGTTCAGAATAGTAAATTATATAGATACTAAAAAACAGGAAAAAGCCATGAGAAAAAAAATGAACATCGGACTGATCGGCGTCGGACGGCTGGGATCCATGTATGCGGGATTCCTGGCCCACCGCGTTCCGGAGGCCAATCTGTTCGCAGTAGCAGACCTGATCCCGGAGCGTGCCAGAAAGAATGCAAAAAAATATGAAGTACCCAGATGGTACGACAATCATCTGGATCTCTGCCACGATCCTGAAGTGGATGCTGTCGTGGTGACTGCCACGACCATCAACCACCGTGAAATTGTGGTGGATGCCGCGGAAGCCGGAAAACCGGTATTCAGTGAAAAACCTATCAGTCTCAATCTTAAAGAAGCGAGGGAAATGAAGTCAGCTGTAAAAAAATCGGGAATATTCTTTCAGATGGGATTTCAGCGCCGTTTCGACAGGGCCTTTGCCGGGGCGAAAAAACAGATAGACAGCGGCGTCATCGGCAATCCTGTGGTGTTCCGCGGTTCGTCCAGGGATCCTTACCGGCCGAGTCTGGAATACCTGAAACCGGAAAACAGCGGTGGCCAGATCCTGGATATGGCCATTCATGATATTGACATAGCCAGGTGGTACATCGGAAATATCAAAACAGTCTATGCGGTGGGATGTGTTCTGGCCTATCCTGAGATCGCGGAGGTAGGAGATACGGACAATGTGGTCATGGTCCTGACATTCGAGAACGGGTGCCTGGGAGAGATAGACATCAGCCGCAACGGTGTTTACGGGTACGACATCAGGGCAGAGGTGCAGGGTACCAAAGGAGGGCTCAGGGCAGGCTACCTGCGCGAGACAGCCGTCGATGTGATGACGAAAAAGGGGGTCACCCACGATGTGGTTCCCTATTTCCCGGAACGTTTCGGAGAGGCCTACGTCAGCCAGCTCAACGATTTTTTATTCAATCTGGCTCATGACAAAAAGCCCATGATCACGATCGATGACGGGATAGCAGGACTTCAGGTGGCTGTGGCAGCAACATATTCCCTGAAAACAAATAAAATAACCAATGTAAAAGATTTTTAAAGGGAGTTCAATATGAAGACAGTAACCCTGTTTGCGGACTGGGATCCCCGTCCTGGATTTAAACCGGGCGCAAAGGATATCGAAGGCAAACTGACGTATCTGGGCAGCAAGGTCTGGCGTCACCCGCGGATCGAGCTGGTCGAAAAGGATACTCCTGAACCCGGTCCGACAGAGGTGCGCATCGAAGTCAAGGCATGCGGCATATGCGGGAGCGATGTGCACATGTATCAGTCCGACAAAAACGGTTATATTTTTTATCCAGGGCTGACCGCATTTCCCTGTACTCTGGGCCATGAGTTCGCAGGAAAGGTGAAGGATGCAGGAGCTCTGGCGATCAACAAATCTACCGGGAAGCCTTTCAAATCCGGTGAGGCAGTGTGTTCCGAGGAAATGATATGGTGTTCCACATGCCGCCCCTGTGCCGATGGATATCCCAACCACTGCGAGCGACTTCAGGAACTCGGATTCTCGGTTGACGGAGCATATGCGAAATACATCAAGGTGGATTCCAGGTATCTCTGGAGCCTGGAACCCTTAAGAAAAATCTACGGTGAAGAGAAAATGTACCTGCTCGGCAGTCTGGTGGAACCCACATCGGTCGCATACAACGCCGTGATCGAGCGTGCAGGAGGGATACGGCCGGGTGACAATGTCCTCATCATGGGCAGCGGCCCTGTAGGGATTGCTGCCTGTTCTGTGCTGCGCAGGGCAGGGGCTTCGGTGGTGATCATGTCAGAGCCTTCAAAGATACGCAGGGATATGGCCATGTCAATGGGAGCCACCCATACGATCGATCCAAAAGCGGTGAATCCTGCTGAAGCGGTGCTTGACATTACCCATGGGATGGGAGCCAGGATCATTCTCGAAGCCACAGGACTTCCCAGTGTGGTCTGGCCGGACATAGAGCGGGTCATCTGGGAAGGCCGGACACTGAACAGCACGGTGGTTATCGTGGCCAGAGCGGATGACAAGATCCAGATGAACGGGGAAGTGTTCCAGGTCCGCAGGGCGCAGGTTGTAGGTTCGCAGGGCCATTCCGGACACGGCACATTTCCAAGGGTCATCGATTGCATGGCTTCAGGCATGGATATGTCGCCCATGATCACCAAGAAAATAGGGCTGGACAAAGTAGAGGAGAATCTCAGGATGCTGCAGTCCAGCGTGAGCGAGGTCAAGATCACGGTGATCCCCTGAGCCGGTAATGCGAGACAAAAGAAAAGCCATGGCGATTTCCTTCACCTGCACCCTAAAACCAGCGAAGGGTCATGACGATCTCCTGAGCATACAATTTCATCCGGAAATAATTAATTGTTATTTAATAATATAAAATCAAAGAGGTGAAAAAAATGGCAAAATGGTTGTCAACGAAACAGCCCGATCTCTTCTTTGAGGATACCCCGGTCGGTCTTCTGAAAAAAAAGATCTGGGAATCAAGTCCTGAAGAGATAGACCGGATACTATCGGAATACGGGATCCCCTCTCCTTCCGAGCTGGCAAAGCCCGGAACCTATGTGCAGACCACGATAAGGCAGAAGGTTGCCGAGAACCGCAGAAAGAATGACATCGTTTTCATCCCTGTGGGAAGCACGGAGCTTCACGGGAGGCACACTGTATCTGCCCTGGATACGTTCATGGTCACTCAGCTTCTGGAAGGAGTGAGACGGTTTACCCAGAAAAGGGGCGCACCCGTGAATCTGGTATGGACTCCGCTGGTCTACGGCGGTCATCCTCACCATCATATCGGCATGCCCGGGACGATCCACCTGAGCGATGATCTCGTCAAACGAAATCTCATAGACGTCATGGTGGGATTGTGGAATGACGGGTTCCGGAAACAGGTACTCGTCAACAATCACGGACATTCATGGCTCATGGAAGCGGCCATACAGGAACTCCAGAAAACATGGAACCTGCCCGGGCTTTTCCGGACGCTTGACTGGCACAGGGCAGTGCGGGAATTTTTCAGGACAAAGGCAAGGGGCGGGGACTGGGATGATGATTTTGTCCATGCAGATGAGGCGGAAACCTCGGTGATGCTCCTGCTGGCACCTGAATATGTGGAAATGGGACTTGCCCAGGAGACCAAAGTTGAAGGATACCTTCCGGACGGGCATTTCGATAAAGCTGTGGATCCCTTCGGAAGACCCAGCAGATGGTCCGAAGGACAGGGGCATTCTCCCCTGGAGATCGCCTCGGTCCCGGAAGGAGTGGTGGGCCGTCCCAATATCAGTACTGCAGCCAAAGCTAAGAAAACGATCGCGGCCATCCTGAGCTATCTGACACTTGTGCATGATGATATCAGAAAGGCTTTTCCTCCTGGTAAGCTGCCGCCTATCGAAAAGACGACGATGCGGACTGAAAAAGAGATGGAGCCGTTCCTTAAGGAGCCGTTTTCAAAAGGCTGGCGCCCGATCTATGCGGTTCAAAAAATGGGGCTCTGATTTTTATGAAACTGAGTATTGTGCTCTCTGTGCAGCCGGCTTCCTTTTCAGCCCTGGCCTACCGGGGCAGATTGAAAGAGAATGTTGAAAAGATCAGGAAACTGGGATATGACGGTGTGGAACTCGCTGTGCGGGATCCGGCCCTGCTCGACGTCCCCTCTCTGGAAACCCTGATCAAGGAACATGACCTGGATGTCCCTGCCCTAGGCACAGGGCAGGCTTACGGGGAAGAAGGTCTGTCGTTCACCCATCCTGACAGGGCCATTCGTGAACGGGCAATAGACCGGATAAAGTCGCAGGTTGAGCTGGCCAGCCGCCTGGGCGCACTGGTGATCATCGGCCTTATCCGGGGGAAAGGGCAGGGGAACGCAAAGCTGGCCACCTCGTGGCTGGAGGAGGCTCTCGAAGCCTGTGCCTCCGGCAATAAAGAAGTCAGGCTGGCAGTGGAACCCATCAACCGGTATGAGACGGATCTGGTTAATACTGTTGAATCCGGCATTCGGCTCATTGAAAAGGTAAAGATGGACAATATCGGTTTACTGCTCGATACGTTTCATATGAATATTGAAGAACCCTCCATCCTGCAAAGCATTGAAACGGCGAGCCCGTTCCTTTTCCATTTCCATGTGGCGGATTCGAACCGCTGGTATGCTGGAGCAGGCCACATCCCTTTTGGTGATATCATCGAAAAGCTGGGCAGATCCGGTTATAAAGGGTATATTTCCGCTGAAATAATGCCTTATCCCGATCCGGATACTGCGGCACGGATGAATATCGAACATCTCAGAAAATTCGTTGATGATTGGAGAATTTTATGAAGACTATGAGAGCGCTGGTTTTTAAGAAACCCGGAAAGATCCAGCTGGAATCTATCCCTGTTCCGGAAATAAAATCTCCTGATCAGGTTCTGATAGAGGTCGCTGCGTGCGGAATCTGCGGGTCGGATGTCAAGATCCTTCAGGGCAAACATGCATACCGTGAAGATACTGTCCTGGGGCATGAGTTCTGCGGAAAAGTGGTGGAAACGGGCAGCGGAGTGACCTGTGTGAAAGCCGGGGACAGGGTCGCACTGGACAATAATCCGCGATGCGGCCTGTGCGATTTCTGCCGTATGGGATTCAGCAGCCAGTGCACGGAACTGAAAAACAGGACACTCGGGGTTTTTCAGAACGGCGGATACGCAGAATACTGCATTGCGCCGGAGAGTGTCTGTTTCAGGCTTCCGGACAGCATGGATGATATTCTGTCGACCCAGGTCGAAACCCTCGCTACGGTTCTCAATGGAATGAATACTGTTCAGATGCAGCCATGGGATACGGTTGCCGTTCTCGGATTCGGCCCGATCGGATATCTGTTCTCCGGACTCGCCCGCAGCGTGGCCACGAAAGTTATTGTGACTGAGATCGATCCATTCCGCCTGAATGTCGCGAAAAAAATGGGATTCGATATCTATGATGCTAAAAAGAATGACATGGTGCAGGTTATTGCCGGTCTCACTGGCGGTAAAAATGCGGATGTCGTAATCGATGCTGTCGGGAACCAGCTCGAAAATGCCCTTCAGTATGTCACTGCCGGCGGAAAGATACTGGCTTTCGGCATGGACAGCAGTTTTAAGGCGACGGTGACCCCTTACGATATCACCCGAAAGGCGATCAAAATACTGGGCACCTATATAGGGCAGAACACGATGCTGCCTGCCATACGTATCCTGGATTCCGGGAAGATCGATATGAAACCCTTCTTTACGGATACGGTACCGCTCGACAGAGGTGTGGAGGCCTTTTCAATGCTGGGTCTGGATCTGAAAAACCTCAGGGAGTTGCCCAAAAAGGCGATGAAAATGGTCCTGAAACCCTGAAAAGTCCTGTTCCCCAGGGGTCTCTTCCGGATAATGTTTCGAAAAAAGAAAGGGATTTCCATGCGCCGTCTCATTCGTTTTTTTGCCATAGGCGATGACAAACCGCCCTTGCAGGATAAGGAAAAAGTCGATGCTCTTTACAGGAAATACCGCTGGTCGACCATGCTGGCCATTACACTGGGTTACGGCATTGCGTATACCTGCAGACTCGGATTGTCCGTGGTCAAGAAACCGCTTATCGATGATGGTATATTCACCGCTGAACAGCTCGGTCTGATCGGGGCTGCGATCTTTTACGGATATGGCTTCGGCAAGCTGGTGAACGGTTTTCTTGCAGACCATGCCAATGTCAAGCGTTTCATGGCCATCGGCATTCTCCTG
>CAYXFJ010000075.1:0-2088 GCA_964464265.1 uncultured bacterium | reverse complement strand
ACCATTTTATGGCTGTGGGTAATCCTCTGGGGATTGAACGGATGGTTCCAGGGCTACGGCTCGCCCGCAGGGGTCGTCGCTTTGACCCAGTGGTTCAGCAACAAAGAAAGGGGAAGATACTACGGAGTGTGGAGCACGGCGCATTCCATAGGTGAAGGATTGACTTTTGCCGGATCAGCCGGACTGGTCAGCCTGTTTGGATGGAGGGCGGGGTTCTGGGGTCCGGGCGTGGTCTGTGTTCTGGTGGCTTTTGCGATGTATCTGATCCTGCAGGACAGGCCGCAGACTCTGGGGCTTCCATCCGTTGCAGACTGGAAAAACGATCATGGGGTAAAACTCGATGAAGTGAAACAGGAAAAAACCAGCACAAAAGATGTGCAGAAGCTTATCTTCAGGATGCCGGCCATATGGGTACTGGCTCTTGCCAGTGCAATCATGTACATGAGCCGGTACGCCATCAACAGCTGGGGCATCCTTTACCTGCAGGAGGCGAAAGGATATTCTTTGATCGAAGCGGGCAGCATACTGGGACTGAATACGATTGCGGGAATAATAGGATGCCTGGCGTATGGCTTTATTTCCGACAAGGTATTCAAAGCGAGGCGACCGCCGGCAAATCTCATCTGGGGAGCGCTTGAGGTTATCGCTCTTACCATCGTTTTTTTTGGACCGTCCGGAAACACGCTTGTCATGACCCTTGCTTTTGTGCTCTACGGATTCTCCATCAACGGGCTGGTCACAGGCCTGGGAGGTTTGTTCGGGGTGGACATTGCGCCGAAAAGGGCAGCGGGTGCGGTCATGGGTTTTGTGGGTGTGTTCAGTTATATAGGAGCCGCAACCCAGGAACGCATCAGCGGATATCTGGTTGGAAAAGGAACGACCATGATCGATGGCGTCCGGCATTACGATTTTTCAAAGCCTGTCATTTTCTGGCTGGGTACTTCGGTAGTTTCTATGCTCCTTGCTGCTACACTCTGGAAGGCCAAAGTCCATGATTGAGAAAATTCTGTGCGCGGCCCCTTATCCATTTTAGCGGCGAGGCAGATGGTAAAGCCCCGGGTCACACGGATAAAAGATCTGCATGTGCATTTATTCATCCGTTTGACGGACCGCGACAATAAGAGCACCCGCTGTTGAAGATAAGAGAGACACTCATGTCCGTCAAATCCAAAGAATTGAATAAAGTTTAAAATAAGGAACGAACTTTATGACCGGGAAAAAAATAAAACCGTACGATATCGTACTTATAGGTAACTACACAAAAGATACCATCGTATCCCCGGAAGGGACGCGGGTCGTGGATGGGGGCGGATTCAATTACGGAGCGCACGTTGCGGCCATGATGAAGCTGAGAACAGCGGCGGTGACCCGGCTTGCCAGGGAAGATTTCCATGTGGTCCGGAACCTGGAGACACTGGGCGTGGATGTGTATCCAACAGCAACGCCTGAGTCGACCTGTCTTAAGATCGTTTATCCCACATCGAACGTGGATGAGCGGACGCTTCATGTGATCAGCACTGCAGGTTCCTATACCCCCGGGCAGGTGGCAGATCTCGAGTCCAGGATTTTCATCATCAACAGCTCGTTCAGGGGGGAGACAGGACTGGATGTGGTCCGGGCTCTTTCCGCAAAAAAAGGATGGCTGATGGCAGATGTACAGGGCTTTATCCGCGTCAATGAAGGGGTCATGATGTTCAGGCCATGGCCCGAGAAAGAGGAAGTGCTCAAATATATCAATATGCTGAAAACGGATGCAGTGGAAGCCCGTATGCTGACAGGATCCGGGGATATCAGGACTGCAGCCAGAATGCTGGCAGATTCCGGTCCGGATGAGATCGTTCTCACCCATAAGGACGGTCTTCTGGTTTACGCCGGAGGCCGCTATTATGAAGCGCCGTGGCTGCCGGAGAAACTGGTGGGGAGGAGCGGCAGGGGGGATACCTGCGGGGCTGCCTATGTGGCGAAGAGACTTTCCGCAGAGCCGGAAGAGGCGACGGTCTGGGCTGCGGCGGTCACGAGCCTGAAAATGGAAGCTGAGGGCCCGATACGGAGAACCACCCGCGATGTTGAATCCATGATCCGGAAGAA
>CAYXFJ010000074.1:11156-12269 GCA_964464265.1 uncultured bacterium | reverse complement strand
GCTTCCAAACCGTTTGGTTACATTCACTAAAGTGACACTGGCCATTGAAATACTCCTGGCTTGCTTCGAACAGGATGCCTTTCACCTTTGGATTGACGAACCAGACCCTTTTTTTATTAAATCCAGGAGATCCTGTAATTTCATGGTGGCCAATCCGATACTGGTGTCTGCAGCTCCATAATAAATATCCAACAAATCCGTGGTCTCGTCATATACTGCGCCACACGGGAAGGTTACCCCGGGAACATCACCGACCCTCTCGTAGTTTTCCGTGGGGCCCAGTATCCATTCATTACCCCTGTATATTAGCTTACTGGGATCCTCCAGATCCATCAAAGCATATCCAACCCTGTAGAGACTTCCAGATGCTGTTTTCCGGACGCCATGATATAAAATGAGCCACCCTTCACTGGTTTCGATAGGCTGGGGACCCAATCCGATCTTGTATGAATCCCACGACCCCCCTTCTCTTGTCTCCAGCACCATGATGGAATCGCCCCAATACTTCAGATCCGGTGAGAATGAAAGCCATATATGAGCCCCTCCCACAGTCACGCTTTCTACCGGCCGGTGAACAAGTACCCACCGGCCGCCAATACGCCTGGGAAAAAGCGCTGCATCCTTATCCTCAGACAGCATCACCACTCCCTTTCGTTCGAAATGAGAGAAATCCCGGGTTAAAGCCATTGAGATAACCGGTCCTCTTTTGGAGAATGCCGTATAAACCATACCGTACATATCCAGTTCTTGAAGATAGGTGATTCTCGGATCCTCTATACCCCAGGCTTCTTCAGGATGCTGAGCCGGATCGGGAAGAAGTGTGGGGATTGGGTCGATTATCCAGTCGGATCTACCGTTCTCGCTCCGTGCAGCCGTGAGATGCGAGAATCCGTCCATACCTTCGACACGCACCATTAGCAGGGTCCTTTTCTGAAAGTGGGTCGCTCCGGGGTTGAAAACAGCATTGACTTTATAAGGCCAATCCGAAGGTTTCAGAATGGGATTGCCTTCATATTTTATCAACAACTCATGTCTTTTCGTCAACTCTGAATAATTCATTTAACGACCTCCTGAATTTAAATCCATTTTCCTGTGTTTGGTTTCTCAGATCCT
>CAYXFJ010000074.1:3056-11056 GCA_964464265.1 uncultured bacterium | reverse complement strand
CAGATCTATCCGTGTTCCTGAGATCATATTACTGCCCAGGTCGATGATTTTGTCCGCCTTCACGGAGGAGGCGGGGATTCGAATTACTTTGATCGGCACTCTCCATCCAGTCGAGGAGAGTGTTCGCTGCATCCCGTTGTCCGGAAACCTCAAGAAGACATAAAATGGCCTCTATGGTGGACTCCGCCCCGGAATTCAGATTGATCTTACCACCAGAATCGATCCCGTCATAAGCCCGTCCTGTATCCGGATCGTACATCCATTGGCCGGCCTGGTTCCTGCCGAAAAGCCATGCGGCCGACAGACCGGCCAGCTCTCCATATTGTCGTTTCCCCGTCACCTTCGCGAGTGTTACCAGACTGGAAACCACCGGCCGCACATCGTAAGTGATCTGTGGATACCGTTCGATCCGATGGGTCTGAAAATCGATCTCGTGAATCCAGCAGAGATCCAAGAGAAGCCTGTAAAAATCATTCGCCTCGCGCTCAGCTGCATCTATCCAAACCTTTTTCTCCAAACGATGTCCCAGACTGGCCATTACCTGCGACTGGCTGTTTCCCCATGCATGCCATACTTCAATCCAGGACAGAAAAGCTCCGGGATATCCGGAGTTCTCACCGGCCTGCATTTCACCGATTCCCTCCGCCAGACGCTGTGTCCACTCTATCAGCTCAGCATCCTCGTGATCCTCCAAGTACGCTATCAGCCCCAGAAGCAGCTCGGAAGTTGCATCCGCAGCGGAGCCATTGACCAGCCATACGGGGTATTTACGGTTATTTTTAATATCGTACTTTCCATACTGCTCCATTATTTTAGATAGCGGTTTTTTAATCATAAGGAATTGGTTCTCCAGAACCCTGGCGAAGTCAGTATCCCACCTTTTAAAGAATCCTACTCCGTATCCCAGTGCCCAGTAGGCTCTGGCCGCCCAGAATTGAAACGATTTTTCACTGGTCTTTCCATATCTGTTGATTTTGAAATTAGGATCGATAAAATTATAGAATTCTCCGTCTTCCGCCTGCATGGCCATAACGAACTTCAATAACTTTTTCACTCTCTTGAGCAACTGTGGAGCTTCAAACCTCTCAATATAACGCATATAAACCACCGCAGCGCGTGCCGCATCATCCAAACAGGCGGCTCCTTCTCCCCTGGCGGGTACGGGCTGATAGTCCGGATAATCTGCATAGATCGCAACCACGGTAACTGAATCGCCGGCGAAACAGATATCCTGACACAGATGATCTAGGTGTGCGAGATTGATGATATCCTGAAATGCCGGCCGGTCTCTATAGAAATCGCATACACAGATGATGGGAATTAAAATACAGGTAAAAAGAAATCGACCTATTTTTTTTGAAGAAATCGTTACCAATGAAGATGAGCCCTATTCTTTAAGACCCGTTGACGCCATACTCTCGATGAAGTATCTCTGGAAGAAACTATAGGTCAGTATAACCGGAAGGGCAAGCAACATGGCTGCTGCCAGCTTGACGCCCAGTCTTGCTTCAGCCTGTCCGCCTATATGAAAGATGGCTACCAGCTGGGGCATGGTCATCAAACTTCTGTCCCTGATCACGATCAAAGGCCACAGGACCTCATTCCACGTGGTCATGAAGGTCAGTATGCCGACGGTGATCAAAGCTGGAACGGCCATCGGCCAGATCACACGGAACAGAATCCAGAGTTCACCACATCCATCGATACGTGCAGCATCTATCAGATCCTGTGGGATGTTTTTGAAATACTGCCGGAAAAGAATGATACTGAAACCATTCATCAGATAAGGAACAATCAGAGCAAAATAGGTATCTACCCAATGAAGCTTAACCATCAATACATAAAGGGGGATAAGGGTTATCTGGAATGGCAGGGTCATGGTGAATAGGATCAGCGTAAACAGGGCATTCCTTCCGCGAAATTCGAGTCTGGAAAGCGCATAACCGGCCATTGAACCGAATACAAGAACACCGGTGGTGACCGAAAGCGAAACCAGAAGACTATTGAACAGCGCTCTGAAAACAGGTATTTTTTGCATCACCTCTTTGTAATGTTCCAGCGTCAATTTCGAAGCGATGAGTTTGAAGCTGCCTATTTCCGCCTCCGGCTTTACAGAGGATACAGCCATCCAGAGAAAGGGATAAAAAAAGGCGACACCGAAAATCACCAGAATAAACAGGATGACTCCCTTTTTCATGCTCAATAGTACACCTCTTTTTCGATCACCTTTCGTTGAATTAGTACCACTACCAGCACAAGGGCGGCAACAAAAAATCCCAGTGCAGCTGCATATCCCATATGGTAGAAATTGAAACCCTCTTTATAGATATACAGCGTTGCTGAAAGAGTACTGTTCATCGGCCCGCCTCCTGTGATAATAACAGGTTCAATGAACAGCGAAAAACCACCGATTGTTGACAATACCACGACCATAAAAACGGTTGGATTGATCATGGGAAGGGTGATATGAAAAAACTTACGCCAGTGGCCTGCACCCTCGAGTTCCGCAGCTTCATATAAACTTCTGGGGACACTTTGCAGTCCCACAAGAAAAAGGACAATGTAGAGACCTACATTCTTCCAGGTGGCCACTATGGCGATGGACGGCATCGCGAACCGCGGATCCGTTATCCATGGGATACGACCGAGGCCAATGGAATTCAGCAGATGGTTCAGAAGTCCTGTATCCTGAGCAAAAAGCTGTCCCCAGATCATTGAGATCACCACTCCGGAGATCACTACGGGTAGAAAGTAGACAGCACGGAAAAATCCACGATAAGGAATCTTCTGATTCAGAAGTTCCGCGATCAGGAGAGCAAATCCTATTTGAAGGGGGATGTGTATCATTAAAAACACCAGTGTGTTCATGAGAGCTTTGAAGAATAGCCTGTCCTGAAACAATCTGGAAAAATTTCCAAATCCCACCCATTGCATTGAAGAAAGAATATCCCAGCGGTGAAAGATCAGGATCAACGAGAAGATCAACGGGAAAAGCAGAAAAGACAGGAAATGAATGAGATAGGGGGAGATGAAAAAATATCCTGTTCGATTGTTCCGCATGGACCGTACCTTCAATAATGTCACTGCTTTATTATTACTTGCGATTACATCAACCGTTCACTCAAGCACCAGACGGCTTCTTTCAGCCGCGTCCCTGACCGCCTTTTCAGGGGTTTTGGCACTGTATACCACACAAGCTTCGAATTCCTGAGAGATGGCATCGAAAATCTCCTTGAGTGCCGGAGTGGTATCCACACCTTTGATGAACCTGGCCTGTTCGGCAAACGTCTTTATTTTTGGGTTCCGTTCAAAATACGTAATAAAAAGTGGGTCCTCCAGCACCGTCTTTCGAAGCGGCAGCTGCGTGGTTGTTTGAAGAAGCTTCAGGTCATTCTGCCGGCTTACCATGTGTTTAATAAATTTCCACGCATCCTCCGGATACCGGGTGTTCCTGAAAATCACAATGCTCTTGGGGTCCATATAGGTATAATAGGGTCCCTGAACATCATCCGGAACCGGTACGTGAATAAAATCATATTCAAATCCCTCGGGCTTGAATTTTTCGGTACGGACGACTTCCCAGGGTCCTGTGATCCTGGAAGCCGCCAGGTTCTGAAGAACGAAATCCCGGCCTACATTGGTGATTTCCCTGGGGAAGTATCCATTCGCATAAAGCGTCTGAAAAAACCGGAACACTCCCACAGCGCAGGGATTGTCGAATGCAATTTCGCCGTTATCCAGCAGGGTTTTTCCACCGGAAGCTGCAATGTAAAGGGGATAAAAATCATGCAGGCGATCTCTCCATCTGGCACGGATCTCCGTCACGCCGACCCATCTGTCCACGTAACCATCACTGTCAGTATCCCGGGTCATCTTCTTTGCAGCGTCCAGATATTCGGAATAGGTTTCCGGAGGATGTTCAAAACCCACCTGACTGAACATTTTTTTATTGTAGAACATCATGATCGGATTGGTTTTCCAGAGTAACTGGTACACCTTTCCATCCCCCGATTTCATCTGGTTTGAGATATCCGGTGCGTATCGGTCATTCACAACCGAGTCAAAATCCGAAAAAGCGTTCAAACATACCAGCTTACCAGCACGCACATAGGTTTCAACATCCCCTGGCCACATGTTGGAATAGATGTCGGGCGTCGTTTTCGCTACAACTGCAGCTAATATGATCTCCTCACTAGACTCTCCTTCCGGTACGGGTTGAAAATCCACCGGAATTTCAGGATGAAGCCGGTTCCACTCATCCACGATCTCCCTTGCCAGGTTGATCTCATCCTGGTTGTTCGCCGACCAGTAAACAAGCTTTGGGTGGTCGGACTTCTGATTCCGGGAACAGCCGAGGATGAATGTCAGGGCCAGGGAAACGGCGATCAACACCAGCAGAGCTGCAACAATAAAAGGCCGGGTATTACGTGCAGTTGGTAATTTTCGCAGTGCTTTATTCAATACAGCATTCTCTTTTAGTAAGCCATCCTAAAAGACAATCCCCAGAGAAATTTTTTGCGCATTTTGCAGACGTCCGAAATCCGCAAATGCATAATCCAGCCTGAATTGTACATTTCTCAGAAACCGGATCCAAATTCCTCCTCCTAGGGTCAGCCCTTCCTCGCTATCCCTGAGGAAAATGCTTCTGTACCCTGCGCGCATGAAAAAAGTTTCTTTCAGAGCGTATTCCATGCCCATATGCAGGGATTCATAATTGTCGCTCGGATGATAGGCGTCCGTGGCTACAGTGAGTCGATGGCTTCTTCCGTTAAACACCTCCATGGCAATTCCGGCTTGAAAATTCAAAGGCAGAGGCCAGCTCTCGGTCTTCAGTTCGGCGAATACCTTCTCATTGTTCCCCAGAATGGTTGGATCGATATCATGATATACGAGAAGATCCTTTCCATTCATTCGCATATCCGTTCCGAAATTACTCAACGAGGCCCCAATTCTCAATCCATGTAATCCTGTAGTAAAAATGGTTCCCACATCCAAAGCCATTCCCGAGGCACTCTCCTTCCATATTCGCTGCTGTATGTATTTGCCTGAAAAGCCAATGGAGAACCGGTCCGTAAGATTCAACGCATAGGTCAGGGCGATGGCGATGTCTCCAGCGCTGAAATATTCACCGGTTCCCTCCGGTCTGTCTACGGTTTGGACCATCATTTCATCCATACTGAGCGATGTGATGCTTCCGCCAAGCGTACCAAAACGGCCCAGCGGTAGAATGACTCCGGCAAAATCAAAACGCATGTCGGCGATCCATTCCGTATGAATAAGTATCGCTTCAGGCCTGGGCAGTCGGGCGATACCTGCCGGATTCCAGTACAGGGCACTGGCGTCATTGGCTATGCCAACAAATGCCCCGCCCATACCGATCGCCCGGGCCCCCACGCCAATTTCAAGAAAAGCGGCAGCCGTTATACCGACTTTGGAAACATCACTGACGAACTGTGCTCCCGCACCGGCCACAAGCCCGAAAATGAGTGCTAATACCACGATTTTCTTCATGGTCAGTATCTCCCTTGCTTATTTGATCACGGCAAATTTACCGATCTTTTCACCGATACCCGGTGCTTCCACATGGTACACATAGATACCGTATGCGATATCCATACCATCTTTCGAGACCAGATCCCAGGATTCTGCACCGTCTTTAAGGCCACTGTGATGCTCGAAAGTATCCACCAGATATCCCCGAACCGTATAGATGCGGATGGTGCAGTCACCGGGCAGATTCAGGAACCATATCTTACGCTCTCCCCTACCGAACCGGAAAGGATTTCTGGGTTCCCATGACGCAGCGGCCACATAGGGATTGGGAACCACGGTGATCCTGTCCAGATCTTCTTTTGCCTGCTCCTCATCGAACCTGGGTCCCTTGACCTGGAACATCGCATACTCACCGCTGCGGAATGGCCTGGTGGTTATTATGCGGTAAATATCACCGGGCATGGGAGCTTTTACGACAGGTCTCAATGTATCCGTTTCAAAGGTGATTCGCCAGCTGGTACTGATCTTAAAGGAATTTTTCTTGTTATCCACATAGAGAATAATGGACTCGCTGGTATCCGGTGTCAGTGTCTGATCCAGTATCACATCTCTGAACATGAATTGAGCCGGTTTGTCTTCCGTCATATTATACACCGAGAACTTCGTTGGAACTCTCGGCATGCCAATATTACCAGATTCCGAAGTGTCCATGATCACATCGGAAAAACGTATCTCATAATCAGCGGGATATGGGATATTGATATCAAAGACAGGATTGGTTTCACTGCTGAACCGTGGATCAAAATCGATATACACCTTATAGTTACTCTCCCCCACAAGCCATCCGGTTTTCTCCTGATCGATTTCAACCCGCTCATCATTGATGATGTTGACCAACAAACCGTCGAACACAGGGGATTCGGTCTCCGGGTGAACGATATTTTCATCAACGATCAGAAGCGAATCGCCGCTGCTGATATCCCAGATTCTGTAGAACGGAGTTCCCCGGTTGTGGAAACGGGAGGTATCCCTGAAGGTTACGGCATAGGTATGCCCGTCCCTGACGGAATCCTCTATGACAAACTGAACCTCCACACGACCGCTTGCGGGACCCTCATGCCTGATAGAATTCACCAGCCGGGCATTCTGGTATCCCGCTGAAGCCGGATTGGGTATCACCACAGCGGTATTGATATCGGTTTCGATATTGCCTGCCACGTCCTGCTTAATGACTGAAGCACATTCAGAGGGTGTAAGACCTTCCAGCTCGCCCGTCGCACTGGTATCTATATAACCCCTGTCATAGGAGACCAGAGCATAGTAGTAGGTTTGTCCGTTTTTCACATCCGTATCGATAAAAATATGCCTGAGTCCCGTATCGTCGCCAAGATTGAATTTTACACCCTGCACATCGATGGGATGCAAACCCTTGATGCCGTCTCTCAGGTCGAACTGGGCTATCGGTTTTCTGAAAGTCAGCCTTCCATAGGCATCCGTGATCTGACGGGTCTCCATCAATTCAGGTTCTGTTGCCCGGTAAATCCTGTAACCCTCAAAATCGAACTCCTGCAGGAATGGATCGAACGATCTTTCCGCCTTGGAATCCCACAGGAGGATGACTTTGCCATCGCCGGGTATAGCCGTAATTCCGGGCTTCTCAGGGGGTTTGGCGAAGCGGTAATCTGCATTGTAGATCTGCTGTACGGTTTTCTTACTAGGTGCTAGGTCACCGAGATGAACGCCAAACACGGGATCGTACATGTCGTCACCGAACAGCAACGCCATGGAATAGTTCTCTGTTTGTCCCACATCAACGCTGAAGGGGCCTGAAGAGAAAAACATTCCGAGATTGGCCGTAACGCCAAGACCCTCCCGGGGTGGCAGTGCTGACCGGAATACACGCCAGTTTTGATTTTCGTTGAGAAGTTCATAGGTATGGACGGGGAAAATCGCAAATCCTGTCAGCCCGATCTGATCCGACTCATCCTTGTCCAGATAATCGAAACTGGACTCGCCCGGAGTAGGCATCCCATCCGCCTCACCTTCATCAGGACCCGGATAACCGATTTCTAAGGGCCCCAGTCCGTCCGCACCCACATCGTCATGAATGGGTTCTCCCGCATCCCACTGACCGTTTTCATCGGAATCCTCATATCCAACCCAGTCCTGATCTTCATCTCCGGACCAGTGCGGAACCGGTTCCTGGTTGAAATAAAGCTTGAAAGCATCCACATTGCTCACACCATAGGGATAGGTGCTCAACCAGACACCTGGACCGCTGTCCCGCCTCTCATCAACGATACCATCCTCATCGTTATCTTTTCCGTCGCGAAATATCCCCGGGCTTTCAAGGAAAGCAAAACCTGAAACCCCAACAGGCGCCCACTGACCGGGTGTACCCTCACCATTGTAATCGTAAGCGAACGCAACATCCAGAACGGTATTATAGTCCCCTGTGTCATCGGAGGAGTCATCCGTTCCGCCGACTCCCCAATCAATGTAGAAAC
>CAYXFJ010000074.1:0-3044 GCA_964464265.1 uncultured bacterium | reverse complement strand
ATAGGAGGTGCTGGCGTAACGTGTTTTCCCCTCATTGGTGATGAAATAAATGGCAAAGATACAATCCTCCGCGAGAACCTGAGACCACTGAAAAAGACGTGTGGCAACTTCAAGACCCAGCCCTCGCCTCGTGGTATCGGAGGGATCCGGATAAAAATCCCATTCTTCGTCAGGATCATCATCAAATACAAAATAGGTTTCAAGCTGGGCCTGTGTGACTCCCCTGCCAAACCATCCGTTCCATACGGCTCTGCCCGTTTCGGGATCCACCCAGTCCGGTTTATCCGGCCAATGATCCGGCCAGGTGTTGGGATCGTCGCTCATGGCAGGCTCTTCCGACCGCGGATTGAAGTACCCCGGGAGAGGTCCCCAGCCCCACAGCTCATCCCTGGGTCCCTTGTCCACGAACTCCCTGTACTGCGTTTCCATAGGATAGATGATGTTCCCTTGATTGTCTATGGTCCTGGCCTGAACCACCAGTGCCACGCCATCCACATAGGAATGTCCTGTACCTTTCGGCCACTCTCCGGATGGCTGATCCGGCCAGTGCGCGACTTCCCCCCAGTTGATAAAAATGGTCCGTACCAAATTCCCATCCATGACACCCTGCCGGCGGAGAGATGTTCTGCCTGTATTCGGATCGGGTTTTCTCTGAGCCTGAGCCTCATGAAAAAGAGCGAAGCAGGTAAAAAGCATCAAAATATAACACCCTGTTCGTTTCATCGATTCACCTCATTCATACATTTAGAATCCAATGGTAAATCCCACATTGATCTCTCTGGGAGCTGAATAAAAATCCGGTCTTGTATAATATGCATCCAAGTCGTTCAAACCACGCGGCCTGAGCCCCCCCACATAAAGAGGCGCAAGCGAATATCCTGCCCTTCCTGTATCCGAAAAAACATCCATCTCGTTTTTACGATCGAAAAGATTATACATGCGGAGGAAAAGGGACAGATCTACTCCTCCGATAGTGACCTTTTTATAAGCGTAAAGATCAATTGTATGGACAGACGGACGGCGCGCGCTGTTTTCAACGGCTGTCTGAAGATTCTGAAATGTCGGTGTGTACGGAAGTCCGGTTCCCAGACGGCCGATCAGGCTGATGTTGTAATCGTTCTGCTTCCCGACCGCCAGCGTCAGATTGATCTGATGTCTGCGGTCCCAATTTAGAGGTACCATTTTCTTTTCGGTCTGCATAGGAGGATCTGTCTGCTGATCGAGAAATGCCGAGTTGGGATCCGAAGCATTTCCTCTGGCAATCTGGAAGGTATAATCCAGTGTGGCAGAAACACCTCCCGAAGGCATCTTTTCCAGAGCGATCGTGATACCCTTGACATTTCCGTAGTCACGGTTGATGTACCTTCCATATTTAATTCCCTGAAGGGTCTGGTAAACCTGGGTGCCAAGAAGATTTCGTATATCCTTGTTATAACCTGTCACATCCAGAGCAAACTGATCTGAGAGCTGCTGCTGCAGGCCGATCTCATAGATCACTGTCTTCTGGGGTTTCAGATCGGCATTTCCAACGGTATTCAACAGACTGTGCGGCGGTGGAGAGGGCATGCTCTGCAGCGGATAAATATCAAACTCGGGATTCGTAAAGAGGTAATCGAAATTCGGTACCTGAAAGAAGTGTCCATAAGAGATATGGATCACACCCCGGTCGGTGATAGGACAGGCAATCCCCACACGGGGACTCCACTGATAACTGCTTGTTGCAGGTCCCATTTCCGAATTTGCCGGATCCTGGAAATTCAACGGAATTTTCCCATCCGGCTTAAAGAAATCAAACCGTCCACCGGCATTGATGATGATATCCCTGTACTCCATCTTGTCCTGCAGGTAGGCGGAAAATTCCAGGGGGCGGCGTCTGTATTCATTATTCGCAAATGTAGTGATTGGCGGGATGCGCTGCGGAAGTTCGGGAACCACCTGGAATTCATGAAGCCAGAGTTGATGAAGATCCGCCTCCAGACCCAACTTGACCTGATGATTGCGGGTGATCTGGCTGGTGATATCCATTTTTGCGATTGATGTTGTCGTGCTGCGATTGAAATGCCACATGTTCATGCCGCCTGAGAGAAATGCATTGGCGCCTGTATCCTGAAGCCGATCCGAGGTCACATAGCCCGGATCGAACGGGCTTTCGAACACATATTGATTGTACTGTGTATCGAAATGACTGAATTTTACATCAAGGTATGTTTTCGAGCTTAAAACATGGGTCCAGTTGAGACGATGATTGTACCCTCTGCTCTTCCGCTGATAATTACCATCAGGATTGAGAAAAAATTGATGATCGTAATCCTGATAGTCATTCCTCTGAAGCAGCAGCTCATAGTTCACGACATCCGAACCGGATAGACGCAGGCTCCATTTTGTCTGCAGCGTGAGTCGCTCACTTGGATTCATGGGCACAGCCTCAGCCCCGCTAATAAGAGAACGGGCCAGAGAGTCTGAGAAAGTGTAGGTTTTACCCATGGCCATGACGGTCCAGTTTGCGGGATTGTCGGCTGTCCAGTCGGAATAATCGGACGGCGTAAAAACCCGTTTTCCGTAAAGGTAACCGTCCGTTTTAAAATAACGGCTGGAAATAAAAAATTTCAACCGCTGACCTGTCAATGGTACCGGACCACTTAGACTTCCCTGAAGGTTATAGGTAGGATTGATCTTATCCACATTGAAAAAGAGATCCTTGTGAGCACTTACATAGTCGCCAAAATAGGTCGATAATTCACCGGTATACCTGTCGCTACCCTCCTTGGTGACCACATTGACCACACCCGACATGGCCTGTCCGTATTCGGCATTGAACGTACCGCTGATAACCTGAAGTTCTGCGACCGAATTGTTTTCCACTTCAAAAGCGGATTCACCCGAATAAACGTCATTTACAGATATACCGTCTATCATGTACATGACCTCACCCTGCCGCCCACCGCGCACATGACCTTCCACCACACCGGCCTGCAGATTGACCACATCGGAAAGTCTGTCTACAGGCAGCTGATTGATGGCATCCGAGCTGACCACAGCTTCAG
>CAYXFJ010000073.1:8734-12433 GCA_964464265.1 uncultured bacterium | reverse complement strand
GACAAGGCATGCGTTCAGCTTGAGGGGATACTGTCCCACAGCATACGGTTCAGGGAAAATTTTGACGGACAGGTCTTCGAGCCAAGCCTGCATGATCTGGATGGAGATGGGATCCAGGAATTTTTTGTACCCGAACTGGTCCGTGATTCCTGTTTTATACATGTACTGGATAATGAGGGCAGGAGAATTCAAAAAATTCTGATTGCTGAGAGCAAATCCTTCGGCGGAAAAGAACATTGGGATTGTTCGGCATCCGTGGAACAGCTGATGGATATCAACGGAGACGGTTATCAGGACGGACTTGTCAGGGTTTCAACCGGTTTCGAATATCAGCCCAGAGGAGTATATGCCTATGACTTCCATAACAAACGTTTCCTCTGGAAATATGCGACGGGATTCGTAGTGACGGATATACTACTGTACGATGTGGATCGGGACGGCAGGAAGGAGATCGTGTTCGCTTCGAGTGCGCCGGATAACTGGCACGGGATCGCTGTAAACGGGACCGATGATGTGCATGCCTATCTCACCGTTCTGAATCCGGAGACAGGAGAGATGATCCGGCAGATAATTATCGGGGAAGGACTGTCCGGAACACAATTGTTCATCGAGGAACTCAACGAGAGACAGGGAAAAGAGATTATTGTTCGCTATGTTTCAAATCAGAAACCGAAAGAAAGGGATTTCATTGCACTGTGGGATGCAAAGAACGGTCTTCTTTTAAATAAGATCAGAACGGAAAACAGCATTATATCCCGTCCGGGTTTCATCGATATTGACGATAACGGAAGCAATGATGTGGTCATGGGTTGGGATAATGGAATTATCGAGATCCGGAACGGATATTTGCAGTCCACGCTCAAGAGAAAGTTTGTCGATTTTGAGCCGGACAGGGTGAAAATATTCGATACTGACAATGACGGGCAAAAAGAAATTTTTGTAAGGGGGAGGCTGAAGGGATTGAGTGCCATTATCATGGTGGACCGTGACCTGTACCCTCTGGCATTTTTTTGTCCGGATAATATGCCATCAATGAGCGAATTACATATCATCCATATGGGATTCGGTGCTGAGAGGGCGATGATGGTACGGATCGGGAATAATTACCACATTTATTCTGTCGGGAAAAACCTGGCCAATGTTATCGGAATCCCATGGATATATGTGGTCTGTGGGATGGGAGCAGGCCTGGGATTGGCAGCCCTGTTTTCCGCTGTCCTTATTCCAAGGAAGACCAGGAAAATCCGGTACAGTTCAGTGAACGAGATCTTTCAATCTGTTGAAACCGGGGCCATGCTCGTTGATTCAACAGGTAAGGTCGTTTGCGTGAATTCGCCCATGGTACATTTTCTGCGCAGGACGGAAGAGGCTATTTTGAATAATGCCGTGGAAACCGCTTTTCAAGATATTCAAAATAGTGGTATCCTCCGGGCTGTCAAAGCAACTCTCAGCAAGAATAAGTTGCCCTATCAGAATGAGTTTACCCTGCTGGGGGTAAAAGAAAGTATGAATGTATTGCTGGGAATCAGAGAGATTGGCGCCGGCCGTAACGGGTATTCCTCTAAATTGATCACCCTGCAGGATATATCCGGGCTGATCCATTCGAAAAGAATGGCTGCATGGGCGTCCATGGCCCAGAATCTGGCGCACGAGATCAAGACACCTCTCTCTACAGTACTGCTTTCCGCTCAGAGGCTTCAGCTGGAATGCGGTGAGAATCCGGACGGAGACGGAAAATACGCCTATATCGACCGCATTCTCGAACAGGTCAAACGTCTGCAGAAAATGACGGATGGCTTTTTAAAGCTGTCAAATATCCAGAGACTTCAACTCAAGAGGATTAATATCAACAAACTGGCCGGGAGAATGATGGATTCGTACCGTCTGAAGGCAGGGGCGAAAATAAAGATCGAGAGGATGTTTTCAGAAAAGTTGCCCGTGATTTATGCGGATGCCGAGCAGCTCACGATAGCCCTGAAAAACATCATTGACAACAGCCTCAATGCGATGGATGGAAAAGGAACCCTGAATATCTCGACCCGGCTTGTCGAATCTCTGAATAAAAAAACAAATGGCGCCAACGGAAAAACCGTTGAGATCGAAATTTCCGACACAGGAAAGGGAATTTCCCCCGAGGATCTTCTTCTTGTCTTTAAACCCTTCTTTTCCAGATCCGAGAACGGAACTGGGCTGGGTCTCGTTATTGCCCAAAAAATTATCGAAGATCATAATGGGAATATTGAGGTAAAAAGCGAACTGGGTATTGGAACCACGATCCAGATCACCATTCCGGCTGCCGGACATTAATCAGAGCAGGATAGAGAACGGACTGTCCACATTCACACAGCTGGATGATTGAAGGCGCAGGAGCAGACAGAGGCTATCACCCTATTGACAAAGCAGGATGAAGGAAGGCGCCGGATCCAACAGGGACCATCACTATTCCATCAGCAGTCTGATTATATCAATTGTACAGAGCCCCGGTTTCAGGGGAGGGCAATTACTATCTGTTATCTTTCTGGTACGCTACTCAGATAATTTCCTCATATAGTGCTAATTTTTTTCATATTTTTCAGACCCTTTCATTTTTCTCTTGCTTTTAACCAAAAAATATAGTAAATTATTCGCATGAATTGACGAATAACCAGAGTGAAGGTCAAACAGCTGGTTTTGTTCTTTTACAACATGATGAATACGGGGTGAACGGGGCGCTTTCGGCATCGTGGGGATGCTAAAACGAAAGCAGCCTGCCGGAGAACTGATCTGTGAGTGTTTTTGCAGGTGC
Organism: uncultured bacterium; assembly: GCA_964464265.1. Taxonomy (GTDB): domain Bacteria; phylum Zhuqueibacterota; class QNDG01; order QNDG01; family DSAB01; genus CAYXFJ01. Next base: position 9,648 of record CAYXFJ010000073.1, on the reverse strand, counting down.
CGGCAGGGGAGAGTTCCGCGCAGGAAGATCCGGATGGCCGTTTCTGGAATACGACCGTTTCGCAGATGCTGTAAGTGAGGCCTGTGGACGGCAATAGATTTCCTGAAACAGGGGACTGAAATCCGGAAAGAATATACTGCGTCAGGCAATCGCAAATCCACGAGGAAAGGAGAAAGCCATGAAAGAGGATCGTTACCGGAATATCTCAGTCTTTGCCCTGTTCATCCTGTTCTTATTTTCTCATGTTTCGCTTGAGTCCGCGAGTCTGAGGGACGTGGTCGTCAATGAAATTGCCTGGATGGGAACCGGGGCGTCAGCCAATGACGAGTGGATAGAACTGTACAATACGACCGGCTCCGCATTGGATCTCTCCGGCTGGACGCTTTCAGCAGCGGACGGATCTCCCTCCATCCTTCTTGAAGGATCCATTTCTCCCGGAGGATATTTTCTTCTCGAACGGACAGACGATACCACCATTTCCGATATCGCTTCTGATCTGATTTTTTCAGGATCTATTGGAAATACAGGCGAATTTTTATCCCTCAGGGATGCTACAGGTAATCTCATTGACGAGATAAACTGCTCTGATGGCTGGTTCGGAGGCACATCCACGCCCAGGGCATCGATGGAAAGGCTCCATCCTTCCATAGACGGGTCCTCCGCTTCCAGCTGGACCACAAATGACGGGTCCACAATGAACGGTCTGGATGCAGGTGGCAGTCCCATTCTGGGAACTCCGAGGGCGAAGAACAGCGGTTTTGATGCTTCTCTTTCCGTGATGCTCTCTGAATTCTCAGCGAATTATGATAGTGAGGGAGTGATCATCTGCTGGAAAACGGAAAGCGAAGTGGAGTCACAGGGTTTTCATATAATGCGGTCAGAGAACCCGGGCGGGCCTTCCCGCAGGATAACGC
>CAYXFJ010000073.1:0-8716 GCA_964464265.1 uncultured bacterium | reverse complement strand
TTATTCCCGGCCGCGGGAACAGCTCTACCGGGATGTCTTATGAATACAGGGATGAAGATGTGCTGGTGAACCGGGAGTACTGGTATCAGATCCACGAAATAAACACCCGGGGAGAGATCCAGGTACTGGCCATGATGAAGGTGATCACAGAGGAAACAGGTACTGTCCCTGAAGAATTCAGGCTCTTCAATAATTATCCCAATCCATTCAATCCATCCACGACGATTCATTATTCCGTAAACCATACTTCTCGGATTAGAATTTTGCTCCAGATCTATGATATGCTTGGGAAAAAAGTGGCCACTCTTGTGGACAGGGTCGATCTGCCGGGTAATTATTTTGTGGACTGGGATGGATGTGATAACTGCGGGGATGAGGTTCCGAGCGGTCCATATTTTTGCAGGTTGTTTGCTGAAAAGCGTGTTGTGGATACAAAACGAATGATCAAGCTGAGATAACCCCCCTCTGGGACCCCGCGGGTCGGTGGCGGAGGGGGCGTCCGGTCCGGCACCGCCAGGATGTCCTTTCCGCTGCCGTACCCCGGGGTCCAGACGCAAAAAGGAAATGAAGATACCCCCACAACCACTCCCCTCCAAGTTCTTGCCCTGCCGCACGCCCCCGCGGCAGGGCAAGAACGCCCCCTAAATTCCTTCACCACCTATTTTCCGGTACTGTCCTGGACTGAAAGCAATGAACCCGGTTCTGTTAAAAAAGAGATGAAACCTGGCTATCTTGACCGTCCGACACTGACTTTTTCACAGTACTGCTCCACCCTGCACCTGCTGCACCACGGGCTGATAGGTTTGCAGAGAGTCTGTCCGAATGTGACCAGAATATCATTGTAGGGGATCCACCACTTTTTTGGCAGCTTTGACCTGAGGGCTATCTCCGTCTCATTGGGAGTCCGGGTGCGTACATACCCGAGACGGTTCGAGATGCGATGCACATGTGTATCCACACACACTCCCGGTTTGCCGAATCCAAGAGTGAGCACAAGATTGGCAGTCTTGCGGCCTACACCGGGCAGCTGGAGAAGTTCATCCATAGTGTCAGGTACGCGGCCTTGATACGATTGAAGAAGGATGCGGGAGACCTCAAGCAGGTGTTTTGCCTTGGTCTTGTAAAATCCCACCGGATAGATCAGCTTCTGTATCTCTTGGTTCGTCAGGCGGAGTATTTTTTCGGGTGTGTCGGCCTTTTCGAACAGGCTCCGGCTTGCGCGGGTCGTGACCTCATCCTTGGTCCTGAGGCTCAGCATTGTGGATAAGAGCACCTGAAAAGGATCTTTGGAACGTTCAGCCACGAGAGTGACGATCGGGGCATTCCAGTTTTTACATTCTTCCTGCAGAAGTGTGAGCACACGGGTGAGAGTTCTGGTGGTCATGCGATGTCCGATAGTATTGAATCAGGAATTCGGTTTGTGTTTTCTGAATACGGAACCGGATTTTATGAGGACCTGCACAGAGATGCCGTTCTACATGTATTCGTTCGATCAGTTCCCGGTTTTTTCATCCGCCAGGGGTTCGATGAGCTTGAGCGCTCCCGGATTGATAAGGTTCGGAGGCTTTTCCCCTGCAAGACCTGCGAGAAGGTTTTTCACAGCCCTCAGTGCCATGCTGGTTCGTGTCTTCTCCGTAGCGCTGGCGATGTGGGGCAGAAGCACGGTATTTTCAAGCTGGAGAAGATCGGGTTCTATCTTAGGCTCGTTTTCATAAACATCCAGTCCTGCGCCTGCCAGAATGCCGGACCGAAGGGCCAGAGCCAGAGCCTTTTCGTCCAGTACGGGGCCCCTGGAAGTGTTGATCAGAAATGCGGTTCGCTTCATGAGCTTGAGTTCTCTTGAGCCTATGAGATGCCGGGTCTGGGGTGTAAGCGATACATGGATGGAAACGAAGTCAGATCGCTTCAGGAGCACATCCAGCCTGACCTGTGATGCGCCGAGTTCACGTTCCATATACACATTCTGTTTCTGGTCATAATAGAGCACCTTCATGCCGAATCCACGGGACCTGGCCGCAACAGCGCTGCCTATCCGGCCCGCTCCGACGATTCCCAGGGTCTTTCCGCTGACCTCCGCTCCGAGAAGCATCATAGGTCCCCAGCCTTCGAATTTGCCACTGCGGACGCACCGGTCCCCTTCCACCACGCGGCGCGCGGAGGCGAATAAAAGAGCCCATGTGAGATCTGCCGTAGCTTCAGTGAGAACTCCGGGTGTGTTGGTGACCATGATGCCGAGGCGCGTGGCTGTTTCCACATCGATGTTGTTGTATCCCACCGCGAAGTTGGCGAATATCCTGACACCCCTGGCTGCTGAGAGCACTGCCTCATCTATGGCGTCTGTCAGAAGGCAGAGTACTCCATCCCTGCCTCTTACGCCTTGAAGCAGTTCCTCACGGGTGATGGGTCTGTCGTGTGGATTGACGTCCAGAGGGCTGCATTGTTCTTCCAGAAGTGCCATTGCCGCGCCTGGAAGCCTGCGTGTGACCAATACATTGTACGGCATGAATTACTCCAGTGAAAATAATTTCAAAATACAATTTACAGATCTAAGTGAAAAAGACATCCTTCGAGGCGCATGGTAATGCGCCCATGGATCACCTGCGGGATTTAAAACCGAAAGGAGTGGAGAAAGGACCTTTTTCACCATCCCCTGAATCTTTCTATATCCCTGCGCTCTTTCTTGGTCGGCCTTCCCTTGAATTTGGGTTTGATGTATTTTTCACTCTTTTTGTGCAGGGCGATCAATTCTTTCGCCTCGTCGCTCAGAGGCAGGCTCTCGATCTCCATGTACAGTTCTCTTGCCACGGCCGGGGGGAGGCCTCTTTCAGCAAGTACTTTCACCTCCACGTTCCTGTATCTGTGATTTACGTGCAGGGTAATTCTGTCCCCCACGTGCAGGATCTTGTGCGGCTTGGATGAGCTGCCGTTGACCTTCACCTTGCCTCCCTCACATGCTTTTTCTGCCTGCGAGCGGGTTTTATAGAACCGTGCGGCCATGAGCCAGCGGTCCAGGCGCACAGTTTCAAGGTTTTTCAGTATCATCGTTCCTTTACTGTCAATGGGAGTGCGGTGCAAGTATTCAGGACACTCAAAAAACCTGCGTTCGTACAGTGGGTTCTGTCATCCATTTAAAGCCAGTATGCCTTAAAGATACGAAAAAAACCGCCAATAGAAAAGAGAATAGGAAAGAAAATAACGATTGCAAACTTTCTCCTGCGGACTTAAATTAAAAGAAACTTTACCATCCTCTTTTCGTACTATAAATTTAAAGTTATCCTGGCGGAGTATTTTTGTCCGTTACCCTCGATAAATTTACTATTACCTACGGCGATATGGTCGCCGTGGACAGCATAACGGCTGTTTTCCAGCCGGGCGCCACGGGCTTGCTTGGAGTGAACGGAGCTGGTAAATCCAGTCTCATCAAGGGACTTCTGGGTTTGACGCGTGTGCATTCCGGTTCCGCGAAAATACTCGGACGGGATATCGCCCAGGAACGCAAGGCGATACGCCAGATCATCGGATACATGCCCGAGGATGATTCCCTGATCCCCGGTCTTAGTGGGATAGGTATGGTCCAGTACGCGGGCGAGCTTTCAGGCATGAGCCGGGAGGACGCCATGCAAAGGGGGCACGAAGTCCTGTTCATGGTCGAACTGGGAGAGGCCAGGTACAGGAAAGTGGAGACCTACTCTGCTGGCATGAAACAGAGGATCAAGCTGGCCCAGGCCCTGGTCCATGATCCACAGCTGCTTTTTCTGGACGAACCGACGAGCGGCATGGATCCGAAAGGCCGTCAGGAGATGCTTGATCTGATCCAGCTTATTGCTTCGCAGGGGAAGATGAGCATCGTGCTGGCCACACACATTCTGGTGGATGTGGAGAGAACCTGCGGCAATGTCCTCATCATTCATAAAGGGAAGGTGCTCGAACAGGGATCGGTGGAAGAGATCAGGGGAAGCTATTCGGATACTTACACGGTAAGGATTGAGGGGGACAGGGAGGCTTTTGAAAAAGAGCTCGGGCGCCTGGGCTGCACGGTCAAACCGAATGAAAAGCATTTCATCGATGTGACCCTGCCCGGGGGAAAGGGAACGGAAGTGATTTTAAAGGCAGCGAAGAATACCGGTGTACAGCTCAGAAAGCTCATGACAAGTGTGCAGACGCTGGAGGATGTGTTCGTGAAACTGATCAGAGAGGAACACCGTGCCGATTTATGAGGAAACCTACACTTCCTGGCAGGGACAGCGGGTTTCCAGATCCATAACATGGGTCATAGCCAGAACCGGTATCAGGCTCCTGTGGAACAAAGGCATGGTGATCCTGATCCTCTTTTCGGCAATCCCCTTTTTCGTGCGTGCCGTGCAGATCTATCTCATAACACGTTTCGCGGAAGGAACGCAATTCACAGGAATACTCAAGGGACTCGTTATTGACCCGGAATTCTTTTTCGAGTTTCTCAAAGGGCAGGGATTTTTCCTTCTTCTCATTATGATATTGTCTGGATCGGGTCTGATCGCGAACGACAGGAAATTCAGGGCCCTTCCCATTTACTTCTCCAAACCTGTGGGATTCTGGGATTATGTGACCGGTAAATGGCTGATCGTGGCCTTTTACGGAAGTCTGGTGACTCTGGTGCCTGGCCTGATCTTGTTTCTCATGAAGGCGCTGTTATCGAGGGACAGCACGTTCATAAAAACGTATTTCTGGATGCCCTTTTCGATCATGGGTATCGTGCTGGTGGTGCTGGTGGTGCTGGGAGGTCTCATGCTCTGCCTTTCAGCTGCTTCCCGGGGCTCGCGTCCGGCCGGTATTGTCTTTTTCGGATTGCTGATTTTCCCGGATTTCCTGAGACTGATACTCTCGAAAATTCCGGAAATGGGGCTCTTTTCACTCAATGCGATACTCCAGCAGTTCGGATCCGTTCTTTTCGGGATTCCCAGACCCTTCGGCTTTCCTCTCTGGGCCGGGGCAATGGTCCTGGCAGGTGTTGTCGTACTTTCCATTCTTGTTCTCAGGGTAAGGGTGAATCCGACGGATGTGGTGAAATAACATTTTTCATTAGGCGGCTTTTCACCACGGATCAAGGTAAACAGTGTTTTTCGAAAAGCGGCAGGGCTCCAGCGATGGGGTGAAATAATAAAAGCCGGGGATTGACACCGGTCAAAAAGCAAACAGAAAAGAACTGGCATGACGATAGAAGTTAAAAATCTTTCCAAATGGTACGGTCAGGTGATCGGGGTGAACAATCTTACGTTCATCCTGAAACCGGGAGTAACGGGCTTTCTCGGACCGAATGGAGCGGGTAAGACCACTCTTCTCCGCATGCTGACAGGACAGCTCAAGCCCAGCAAGGGAAGCTGTGTGATGAACGGCATCCCCGTATGGAACAATTATTCCCTTCTCAAAGACGTGGGATACTGTCCTGAGATTGATGCCTTCTGGAACTATCATACAGGAATGGATTTTGTTTTTTCGCTCCTGCGCATGCACGGTTTTTCAAAAAAGGAAGCAGTGGAACGCGCCCGGAATGCGATACGGACAATGGGAATGGATGACTCAAGGAATAAGCGTATTGGCGGGTACAGCAAGGGCATGAGGCAGCGCATCAAGTTGGCTCAGGCGATTGCTCACGACCCCCAGGTCCTGTTCCTGGATGAACCGTTGAACGGCATGGATCCTCTCGGGAGAAGATCCACCATGGACATGGTGAAGCGTCTGGGAGGAGAGGGGAAAACCGTCGTGGTTTCCAGCCATGTGCTTCATGAAGTGGAAGAGATGACGGATACGATCCTTCTCATCAATCACGGCAGGCTGCTTGCAGAGGGGAACATCTATGAGATCCGCAGGCTGATCGACACACATCCCCTGCAGGTCACCATTCGTTGCGACAAGGTGAATGTTCTGACCACAAAGCTGCTTGAATTCGAGGATGTGCTGAGCGTGAATTTCGAACGCGAAAGAAATCAGCTCACCGTGGAAACCAACCGGCCGGATGATTTTCATCTGCGGCTGCCGAAGATCGCGCTTGAGAGCCATGTGACCATATACTCGCTCTGGTCTCCGGATGAAAATCTGGACGCGGTGTTCGACTATCTGGTGGGGTGACGGAGTGGGATTTCTTCTGACATTCTTTATCAAGAACGGGATCAGGAGCAGGCGAACCATCTGGATGCTGCTCCTCTCTCTCGTCCCGGTGGGCATGGCCGTTTTGCTGCTCTTGATCAAGCCTCTTCTTGTCAAACAGGGGGCAGAGCTCGCATCGCTCTTCGCTCCGGTGAGCTTTTATTTTTATCTCCATTTTCTTCTGCCTCTTTTGGCCATCTTCATCGGAACCGCAATCATAGCGGACGAAGTTGAGGACAGGACACTGCCCTATCTTCTGACCCGGCCTGTTTCCAGGGCTGTGATCATGATTTCCAAACTTCTGGCCGGATGCATCACCGCAGGACTGATCCTCTTCATTTCCCTCGGGATGACTTTCACGGTGATGGTGCTTCCCTCGAATCCGGGAAAATGGTTTTCCGAGATACCAGTTCTTTTTCGGAGCGGGGGTGTGCTGCTGGCGGGTTTGCTGGTGTATGTACCGTTATTCGCTTTACTCGGAGCCCTGCTCAAACGGCCCGTACTCGCGGGACTTTTCTTTACTTTTGGCTGGGAAAGTTCGGTAAGTTTCTTTCCGGGCAATGTGAAATTATTTACCATAGCCCATTACCTGCATGTGCTCGCACCTTCCATGGCCAATGCCAGGATCGGCGATTTAAAAACAAAACTTCTCGATATTTTTATCGGCGGTAAACAGACGTCCTCCATGACCGCTGTCCTTGTGCTGGCCCTCCTGGCTCTGGTCTTTACCGGGCTTTCAATTCTTCTCCTCTATATAAAAGAATACCGCCTCGAACAGGAAGGCTAAAAGCCTTTTTTTAGTCCGAAGCGGCTTTATAGCAGGTGAGGCCGCACGGCCGGCCTGTCCGCATAGCTGGTCTGACTGAGGTCCAGCCCTGTCTCTAAAATCTTTCACTTCAAGAACATGTCGTCCGCATCCACGATCTTCACGTCATCCTTTTTAATCTTGAGCCTGAAATCTTCGATCCCCCTGTCTTCCTTGATTACTGATTCGGGTTTGGGAGTGGAATATTCCATGCGGCTTACCTTATTATGAACGAGGGCGTCTTTGAGATCCCCGGCATCCCCGGTGATCATGGCGATCCTGAGGTTCTCGAACTGGAGATATTTTTTGATAGCCCTGTTCACATCCTCCAGCGTGATCTGGTCCAGCATTACGGGGAATGTGGCGAGATGGTCTTCAATGCCGTAAAAAAGGTCGTCTATTTTATAGCCGAGCCGCATGTCCGTGGTCGGAGCGAAATGGAGATGGTATTTCTTGAGAAATGTCCGTGTGAGTTCAAAATCTTCTCTTTTCATCCCCTCCTGCACGAGTTTTTTGAGCTCTCTCACGGCAGCCCTGAGTGCGAAATGGGCATGCGAGTTCTGAACGGGGCGTATCCAGATCTCAAAGATCTGGCTGCGTCTGGCCACGTTCACCGGAGGGAACTGCCTTGACCACCCGTCCGGAAAGGTCTCGATGTAGGAATAATCCCCGTAGTTCATTCCACGGGCTTCGCGAATGACCTGGTAAAGATGGCTCGAGGAATTCCGGTGTTCGCCCAGCCAGGAGTTGGCGATCCACAGGGCATAAAAATCCTTTTCTCCGCGCAGCACATCAATGGGGAATCCGATGCTGATCGCTGTGGAAGAGGTCTCCTTTTTGACGAGAAGGACATGAATGCCCTTGAACGGAGCCGGCTCAGGTTTCACGACGGGAGCCGTCACTCTGGGCGGCAGGACACTGAACATCTCTTTAAGCCTTTTCACGAGTGTTTTGTCGTATCCTCCTCCTATGCCGATGACCACATTGTCGCGCGTAAAATGGCTTTTATAAAACGTTTTTACATGATCGGCCGTAATGGATTTCACGCTTTCCAGTAGACCGATCTCCGGATGGGCATAGGGCGTTCCCTGGAAGATGGACTGGTACAGGACTTCCTTTCCGAAGGCCTCGTCGTTCGAGTAGCGAAGGGTCTTTTCAATGTTATTGAGAGTGTTGCTCTTGATCCGCTCGAAATCCTCTTCCCTGAAAGCGGGTTCCAGTATGGCCTGCATGAAGAGCTCCAGATATTTTTCAAGATGGTCTCTGTGCACCCTGCCGTGCACGACCGTCATTTCCTTGTCCACGGAAACATCATATCCGGCTGCCATGGGATAAAGAAGCCCCAGTATTTCCTCATAGGTGTGCTTGAGTGTGCTGCTTTCCGAGATGAGGGCTCCGGTCAGAGCGGCGAGCCCCTCCTGTCCGGGTATGTCGTTCTGGGACCCGACCTCGAACCAGATCCTGAAAGAGATCGTCGGATCGGTTTTTACGGGAAGCTCCACTGTGCGTATTCCTTTCGGCCCCTGGCAGGCGAGCATGACAAAGGCTGTAAGGACCATTCCGGTCGTGAAAAATATTCTCATTGTCATGTTTCACCTCCCCTTTACTATGACCACAGTGCGTTTTCCCGGAACCAGGAATTTTACCGCGGCCTGCCTGACGCTCTCCGGTGTCACCCTGTCCAGTGTCGCATACAGGGTGTTCACAGCTTCGATACCGCCGGTCATGGCCGTATAACGGGCAAGACTTCCGGCCACTCCTTGAGGGGTATTGAGCCTCATCAGGTAA
>CAYXFJ010000072.1:9507-12550 GCA_964464265.1 uncultured bacterium | reverse complement strand
CCTGAGGCCCATTCTGCGGGCCTCGCTGATATAGGCGAAGGTCGAGTAATACCCCCCCTGATTGCTGATCACTGCAGCCATGAATTCCGCCGGAAAATGCACCCTCAAATAGGCGGATTTGAAGGAAACCAGCGCATAGGAGGCGCTGTGAGGTTTGCAGAAACTGTACCCCGAGAAACTCAGTATCATTTCCCAGACCTTGTCAATGACATGCGGTTCGACCCCTCTTTCAGTCCCGCCGGCTGCAAACTGCTCCCTGTAGGCTGAAAGCTTCCGGGCGTTGCGCTTTTTTGAAAGGGTCTTGCGCAGGCCGTCCCCGTCCTCGGGTGAAAATCCCGCCAGCTCCACCACGATCCTGCTGACATCCTCCTGGTACACCATGATCCCGTAAGTATCCCCGAGCACCCTGTCCAGTACGGGATGCAGGGACACATAGGGCTCGCCTTTCAGGCGGCGCACATATTCATTGATATAGGTGTTGGCAGCAGGCCGTATGATGGAACTGTGTATCACAAGATGCTCGTAATCCCCCTTCTGTGTTTTTTTCTGAAGCTGGCGCATGGCAGGGGATTCGATGTAGAACACGCCCAGTGTATCCCCGCGCCGGACGATGTCCTGTGTGGCCGGGTCGTCCAGGGGACTGAAATCCTCATAAGAGATCACCTGCCCGGTATGCCTGCGTATCGCTTCCAGAACATCGCGTATCACCGCCAGAGACCGGTTCCCCAGCAAATCCACCTTCACCAGACCCGAATCCTCTGTCTGATCCTTCTCCCACTGTACGATGCGAACCCCTTTGGGAGCCTGTTCTGTGGGCACATAACGATTCAGATCGTCCGGCACGATCACAACACCGCCGCAATGGACGGATAAATACCGCGGAGTTCCGAGAAGGCGCGTGGCCCAGACGAGTATCTCAGGCCATGGCGGATTGAGGGTCAGCCCCCTGAACAGCGGATGGGTATGCACCACATCCTCCACCCTCTCCCCGCCCCAGCTCCAGAGATGCAGCAGCCTGTCTGTCACCTGCTTGATCTCCCCGTCAGGCAGGCCGTACACCTTCGCGATCTCGCGCACCGCTGCCCTGGGGCGGAATCCCACATGGTTGGTGACCATGGCGGAATGACCGGGGCCGTACTTCGCGAACACATAATCCAGAACACGGTCCCGTTCATCCCACGGGAAATCCACATCTATGTCAGGAGGATCCTTTCTTCCTGGATTCAGGAAACGCTCGAAGTACAGATGATGCTTCAGAGGATCCACATGAGTGATCCCCAGACAGTAGGAGACAATGCTGGCTGCAGCGGATCCGCGGCCGCAGGTCCTGGGAGCCTGCCTGACGATGTCTTCGACCACCAGGAAAACGCTGGCAAAACCCTTGGCGCCGATCACGTCCAGCTCATATTCCAGCCGTTCCCTCACCTCCTGTGTGACCTCCCCGTACCGGCGCCGGGCTCCCTCGAAACTCTTTTTCCGGAGCAGCGCCATCATGCCAGCCTGATCCATCCCGTCGAAAACGGGAGATACGACCGTCCCGAAATCACCCTGGAACGTACAGGTCTCTGCAATGCGGACGGTGTTTTCAAGCGCTTCCGGGACATGGGGAAAACGTGCGGCCATTTCCTTTCCGGATGTGAGCCATGCGCCGGGAGGAGCCAGTTCTCCGGGCGGAAGGCGGGAAAACTTGGTATTGAGATCGATACCCCTGAGCAGTGCGTGAAACCTGTGTTCTTCCGGATTCAGGAAATAGACGCCGTTCGTTGCCACGGGCGGAATCCCCTTTTTTCTGGAAAAATCAAGAAGTGTCCGGTTGGGGCGGCCTCCCACGAGCTCGATATAAAGATCAGATCTTCCCTCCAGTTTCTCAAGAAGAGCAAGGGTATCGCTCAATACGACGAGACCTTCGCCGGATCTGATGAGGTCTTCGCCGAGGCTGAATTCCGGGGCGCAGTGGCGCCTTGTCAGTATCCGGCAGAGCTGGGTATATCCCGTCCGGTTCTTCACCAGAAGCACGGCCCTTTCTCCCCCGTTCACGACCTCTGCCCCGACGAGGGGACGCAGGCCCGTTTCCCGGGCGATCTCGAGGAAAAAGATCAGGCCGTACAGGCCGTTGGTATCCGTCAGCGCCACCGTGCGCATGCCGCGGTCCAGCACTGCCCGGCACAGGGATTCGAGGTCCGCAGTACCCTTCATCATGGAATAATGGCTGTGTACATGCAGATGCACAAATTCCATGGCTATGCTCCTCCTGCAGTCCTTCCTGTCCGTATTGCCTGCTGTCCGTATTTTTCACGGATCGTGTCCAGTGCAGAAACCAGCCTTTCCTCAGCAGGCTCCGTACGGGAATTCTCAAACAGGGTCATCTGGCCCGAAGGAACGGCGAGATCTGTGAACGTAAGAGAGAGGTAGCGGATGCGCTGGCGGCGCATGCTGGTCTCCATGAAAAGCCGCGTGATATCCTGAAACAGAAGCGGCTCTGTCACCCGTATCTCTCCGGAACGGAACCGCCGGGTCGCGTCCACCCCATCTGTATAACGCACATGCAGCCACACAGTGCGCGGCACGACCCTCTGGCACCGCATGCGCTGGCAGGCCTGCTCCATCATCCCGTACAGGACTCCCAGAAGGATGCTGTCGTCGTTCGTATCCTCGTCCAGGGTCCTTTCTTCAAGAACAAAAGATTTTGAAGCCGGAGGCAGCACAGGCCTCTGGTCTATGCCCAGTGCCTGCCGGTGCAGCAACATTCCCCGTTTCCCGAAAACCGACATCAGCTGCAACAGAGAAAAGGCCCTCAGCTGCCATATCCAGCGTATATTGAAGTCCTTCAGAAGTTCCCAGTCTTTACGGAAATGGACACCAGGCAGCATCTGCACCCTGAGCGGCGCCAGGAAAGAAGCTTCGCTCCCCGCAGGCACTGTATAGAGATCCCCGTGAGACTCCACCACCCTGGCCGCTATCCCGCTCACCAGTTTGTTGGTGGCGAGCCCGAGAGTGCTCTCCAGACTCATCGCATCCTTTATCCTGCGCCTGATGGCATACG
>CAYXFJ010000072.1:5880-9477 GCA_964464265.1 uncultured bacterium | reverse complement strand
CGAAAAGCCTGGCGGTTCCCGTCATGTCCACATAAAAACGCCCTGGAGGCTGCGATTCCACCAGAGGGGAATACGCATCCAGAACCCGCGTGATCTCTCCGGCAGCCTTTCTGTAAAGTCTCTCGTCCGGAGGAAGGATGACCAGTTTCCGGCAGCGCTGAAGCGCACGGGTCAGGGGCAGCCCCTCCCATACCCCCTCCTGCCTTGCTTCCCTGGAGGCGCAAAAAATGAGCGACCGGGGAGAATGCCTGGAGCATATCACTACCGGCTGATTCTCAAGAGAACGGTCCCTCAGCCGTTCTACAGCCACAGGAAATGCATTGACCCGCAGATGAAGGATATTCCGGTTCATGTTGCCGTGTTTCCTAAAGCAGATGAGGAGTGCCCCCCTGTACACGACCGGTACCCGGAGGAACCCCCTCCTTTACCACTCCCTCTACCGGTACCTGCGGAGAAGCCCCACAACCACTCCCTGAAGGGTGAGCTCCCCTTCCTTCACAAAAATCGGGGACATAGAAGCGTTGGCCGGTCTGAGCTCGATCGCATCCTTCCTGCGGTAGTATTTCTTGACCGTGGCCTCCTCTCCATGCACGAGAGCCACAACGGTCTGACCGTTCTCCGCCGTGGTCTGCTTCCTGACCACGATCGTATCCCCGTCGAATATCCCCTCCTCCACCATCGAGTTTCCCCGGACCTTCAGGGCAAAGTATTCCCCGGAGCCAAGCATCTCCTCGGGCACATCGGTGGAATCCTGCTGTTCGATGGCTTCGATGGGACTTCCTGCAGCCACATATCCTGCCATGCGCAGCACACGGGTGCTTCCGCCGTGCTCCACAAGCATGATGGAGCGCTTCTGGTTCTTGCCGGGAATACGGATGTAACCCTTGCGCTCCAGCTGCCTGAGATGCTTCTGCACCGACTGAAAGGATTGAAATCCGAAATGCTGCCGGATCTCGTCATAGGAAGGCGAAACGCCCCCCACCTCAAGGTACCGCCTGATGAAACGGTAAACAGCCTGTTGTTTCTGGGTCAGGTTCATGCCTGAATATAGGTATAAGTTAGGTATAAGTCAAGTGTTTTTTTCAAAACCGTTTGTTTCTGTTACGGAGTGCTGCCATACAGGACAGAACCTGCGGTGAGATTACTGCGATACTGAGCCGAACATGCGGTGAATGAAACACAGAAGAGATCAGCCCGGAAGCTCCCCTTTTATTAAAAAGTTTCGGTTACTTTTATTTTGGGTCAATCCGCTTTGCTCTTAAGTCCGGAGATTTTTCTTGATTAAAATTTAAAAACTGCTTATTATTGACGAGTCCTTCTCTAATGGTGTATGCGCGTGAAATATGGAATGATCTGTTCCTTAATTTTGATTTTACACACTGAATTCTCATCTCTCGAGGCTCAGTTTTCTCTTGGCACCCGGACCGAGGCTGTATCTTCCTCCCACTGGAGCCCTATAGAAAAAGATCCGGAAGTGTCTGTCATGACCCATGCAGTCTGGGGTCATACAGCCGGCCTGTACGGCAGTTACACCTTTTCCCGGTATCTGACGCTCGAAGCCGGTGTGCATTACATTGAAAAAGGCGCAAAACACGACGTAAACAATGCCACCTTTCCATTCGGCACCATGTTTCTGGATTACCGGTACGATTACCTGGAAATACCTTTGATTCTGAAAACCTTCTGGTTCAACATCCGGCGTTTCAGTCTCTATTCATTCGGAGGTCTTTACGGCGGATTCCTGGTGAACAATAGATACCGGTTTCACAACGAACTCTGGGGCGACTCGGAAAGTGAGATCGGAGACACTCAAAAAAAGGACTGGGGATTTACATCAGGAGCGGGTATTCAATTTCAGCATGACAGACTCGAGATCGGTATGGAATACAGGTATTCCATGGGGTTTCAGGACATCTCATTCCCGACCCTGCCGGTCAATATCGAGCTTTTAAATCAGTTTCCTTTTCCTGTCATTCATCTTCGCAATATGTGTCATGCTTTTTGTCTTCGTGCAGGCTATGCATTTTCGAATCATCAAGATGCAAAATGAAATGAATTTTTCAGACTGAACTGCCCGGTAAAAACTTCCTGTCAGGATTTCAGCCGGAAAAAGATAAAAATTTTTCTTGATCGATTGGCCTGGCCCAAGAAACCAGGCTTATCCTTCCTGTAAAACTGACTGACAATGCCCTGTGGATCAGGACACATCCTCAGGACTTATCTTCCACAAAAAATTCCACCCCCCTTTTTCATCCTTCACCAGACCCACGATCGAGGCCATCGGGATTTCATGGATGGAATGGCCTTTGTCTCTTCCGAGAAGACGTTTGATCAGAATCAATAGAAAGGGAAGATGACCGACGATCATGACATCTTCGGTCTCCTTTTCGAGCATGTCCACCCATATCTTCGGATCATCCAGCGGATCGAGCCCTTCCGCTTCATCGATCCCTCCGTTACCGTTCAGACAAAAAGTGAATGCTTCGGCTGTCTGTCTTGTTCTGAGTTCCCTGCTGTGATAGATACGGCGAACATGCAAATTCAGATTCTTCCCCGCATACCCGGCCATTTTTTCGACGTCCTCCTTTCCCTTTTTCGTCAGAGAACGTTCCTGATCCTGTTCCTCCGGTTTTGCCTCCCCGTGTCGGACGACATACAGTTTCATCCGAATCTCCTCCTAAAGGATACTCTATTGCACACGTGAAAAAAATGGATCAAAAATCATGCCGGAATAATGTTTTGTGAGGTCTTCACTACTGCACCGTTATGGAAACAGTTTCGCCGGGCTCGCTCTCATTGCACGCCCCTGCAGGGGGACCGAAACCTCTTACCGCTGTAATCCTGTAATAATACGTTTTACCTGCCTCTAAACGAGGGTCAGTATAGTGACTCATTGCAGGAGAAGCAATGGCATTCCCTGCTCTCGGGTAGCCTCTCCGGATTTCAAAATCCGCTGCTGTATCCCTGTAGACCATATAGTAATGTGCCTCTTTCACCGGATTCCACCGCAACGTGACACGATTGTTTTGAAAGGAGGCTGATATACCGGATGGCTGAGAAACCTGCTCGACGGAAAACCAGCGCCCCAGAATCGCGCTTCTGGGAGCATTGACGGAATCCACAGCCTGGAATACGTCATAAAAAACCATGAAGAGGCGCCCTTCAGTTTCAATGATGCTCGGGTATGCGCAGTCCCCGTCGGAAGCGTACAGCTGTTTTTCCGGATACCAGGATTTTCCCCATGTCTCGGTGAGGGAATAACTCACGCCGCGCGGCCAGAAATCGCGATAGGCACAGAGCAGTATACCTCCGGCTGTAAGATGAAGATCGGCTGCCTGTCCCTTCAGGCGGGTATTGTAAAAAGAAGACCATGATTTGCCTCCGTCCCTGGACTCGGAAGCATACTGGTCATACTCCGCTCCTGCTGTACGCATCAGGCAGTACAGCGTATGGTCAGGGAGCTCTACAAGAGCGGGTTCCTGGAAGTCGATTCTGTTTTCATTGTCCTTTGCTATGACCGATTCGGTCCAGGAATGGCCGTCATCCGTGGAGATGAACACGAAAGCAGAGGATTTTTCCCCGGGATTGCCTCCATAG